>PKSZ01000002.1 GCA_002869425.1 Marinilabiliales bacterium | reverse complement strand
TCATATACATACTTGTGGGGTGGAGGCGAAACATCTGAAGATCTAACAAATATACTCGCCGGAACTTACACTGTTGATGTAAGCGATGCAAATGGCTGTACAAGCAATGCAAGTATTACACTTACTGATCCAGCAGTTCTTACAGCTTCTATATCAGGAACCGATCCATTATGTAATGGAAGTTCAGATGGTGAAGCAGACCTGACCGTTTCAGGCGGAATAGCCTCATATACCTACTTGTGGGGTGGAGGCGAAACATCCGAAGATCTAACAAATATTCCCGCCGGAACTTATACTGTTGATGTAAGCGATGCAAATGGCTGTACAACAAATACTAGCATTACACTTACCGATCCAGCTGCACTTACAATAAGTATCACAGGTACAAACCTTACCTGTTTTGGGAGCAATAATGGTGCTGCAGATATGACGGTTACAGGCGGAACTACACCCTATACCTATAATTGGTCATCGGGATCAACAACACAAGACGTATCAGGTCTTAGTGCAGATAAATATTATATAACAGTAACTGATGATAATGGGTGTACAGTAAATGATAGTATTGAGATTCTTGAACCAGCATTGCTTACAGGTTCTTTCAGTGTTAATGATGCGACTTGTTTTGGTGCATCAGACGGATCCATCGATTTAGCAGTTACAGGAGGAACGGCCTCCTATTCTTATCTATGGGATGGCGGACAAACAACTGAGGATATTTCAGGCTTATCAGCTGGAAATTATTCAGTAACCGTAAATGATGCAAATGGTTGTCAATTTACAGACAATACAGATGTATTTGAACCAACAGAAATATCTGTAACACTAAATATAACAGATGCTACCTGTGGATCAACCAATGGAGAGATAGGTGCAACAGTTAGCGGAGGATCATCTCCATATTCATATGTTTGGTCTTCTGGTGGAACAAGTGACACTGAGACAGGTCTCGCAGCAGGAAATTATTCCGTTACCATAACAGACGCTTCAGGTTGTTTCATTATCGAAAATGCGGTGGTCAATAATATTGGAGGGCCTGTCGCTGTTATTGATATGACAAGCGATGCAAGTTGTGAAGGAGAATGTGATGGTGCTGCTTCTGTATCAGTTTCAGGTGGTGTAACACCATACGATTATATTTGGTCAAACGGAAGTACTGATACAAGTGCTGACAATTTGTGTGCAGGTGCTGTTGGTGTAACCGTTACGGATGGAAATGGTTGTATATCATCAGATTCCGACAATATTCTGGAGCCATCAGCCATTGCGCTCAGCTTTGTAACTTTAGATGCTAGTTGTCCCGGAGCATGCAACGGGGAAGCAACGGTCACGGCTTCTGGTGGTACTAGTCCGTATAGTATTATTTGGTCTGATGGACAGTCAACTGCTACCTCAGCAGGTTTATGTCTTGGAAAACATTATGTCACTGTAACCGATAATAATGGCTGTAGCACTAACGATAGTATAGAAATATTTGAACCTACTGCAATCACTATTGATCTTTTTGGTATTGCTATTGCATGTAATGGAGCTACTACGGGAGAAATAAATGCAACAATTTCCGGTGGTACGCCCGGGTATAGTTTTAATTGGAGCAATGGTGAATCAACAGAAGACATAACCGGATTATCAGCCGGATACTTCGAACTAACAGTAACTGATCTTAACAGCTGTATTGCTGTAAATGGAATTACCATTACAGAGCCGGATCCTATCGTTGTTACGGCAAATATAACCGATGCAACATGTGGTTCTTCAAATGGAGAGGCTGAACTGATAGTAAGTGGTGGTACTGGATCTTATACTTATATGTGGCCTTCTGGTGGAAACAGCGCAACAGAATCAGGACTTGCAGCAGGTAATTTTGAAGTAACAGTAACAGATGGTGTTGGTTGTACGGAAACATATACTGTAACCGTAAATAATATTGGAGGGCCTTCTGTAGTTGTTGAAAATGTTACAGATGCACTGTGTTATGGTACATGCAACGGGGAGGCAGCTGTTTCACCTTCAGGAGGAACAGCACCGTATACTTACCTCTGGGATGACGGACAAACGGATAGTCTGGCTGTAGCCTTGTGTGCAGGAACATATGGTGTTTCGATAACAGACGATAACGGATGCCTGACTTCTTCAAATATTGAGATTTCAGAACCTGATACATTGCAGACAACAATTGCAACCACAGATCCGTCTTGTTTCGGAGGGAATAATGGTGAAGCTTCAGTAGTTGTTTCCGGAGGTACAGCTCCATATAGCTATTTATGGGAAACTGGTGAAACCAGTAATCTGGCAGTGGACTTGTCAGAAGGTTTTTATAATGTAACGATTACAGATAGCAATGGTTGTGAAATAGATAAAACGATAGAAATAACACAGCCTTCAGAACTTAATGTAAATATCAATACGAACGATGTCGATTGTTACGGCGACTGCGATGGATATGCAGAAGCATTTGCTTCAGGTGGAACAGTACCTTATAGCTACACCTGGAGTGTTGGAGAAACTAGCAATAATGTAAGTAATCTGTGTAGTGGAAGTTATAGTCTTACCGTTACGGATGGAGAAGGTTGTGTTGATATTCAGGGTATCAGTATCTCAGAGTCAGATGAGATCATTATAAGTGGAATTGTAACAGATGCTACCTGCGGAAGTTCAAATGGCGAAATTGATATCACAGTATCAGGCGGAACCAATCCTGTTTATGACTTTTTATGGACAAATGGAGAAAGCACTGAAGATGTGGTAGGATTATCTTCTGGTAATTATGAAGTAGAAGTTACCGACACCCTTGGATGTACATCCGGTAAAAGCTTCTCAGTAAACGACATTGATGGGCCTTCAGTTACACTTAGTGTTATTGATCCTTTATGTTACAATGAATGCAACGGTGAACTGACTGTTAATGTTTCAGGTGGCATAAGTCCTTATACATATTCCTGGAGTAACGGTGCTACAACACAACAGTTAACAGGTCTGTGCGATGGAAATTACTCTGTAACGGTTAATGACAACAATGGTTGTGTTGGCTCTGTTACAGCTGAAATTATTGAACCTGAAGCCATTTCAATAACAGGTGATGTTTATGATATTACTTGTAATTCAGGCTCTGATGGTTCTGTTGAAGCTACGGTTTCAGGCGGAACACCAGGATACGAATTCCTTTGGTCAACAGGAGAAACAACAAGTGATATTATCAATCAGCCAGCCGGAGTATATGAGCTTTTTGTTACTGATATGAATGCTTGTATAGATTCAATGGAATTCTCAATTAACGAACCTTTAGCATTAAGTTCAAGCACAACAATTATTAATGCAACATGTTTTGGAAATTGCGATGGCAGTGGTACTGCTTTTGCTTCAGGAGGAACTGCTCCGTACAGTTATGTATGGTCAACAGGAGAAACTTCTCAGATGAGTAGTGGTTTGTGTGCCGGAATTTATTATTTCACAGTAACAGACATTAACGGTTGTACAATTGAAGATAGCCTGGAAATAGGAGAGAACAGCGAAATTGTAATTGCTGAAACCATTACAGATGCAGCATGTGGAAGTTCAAATGGTGAAATATCACTCAGTGTTACGGGTGGAACATCACCATATTCTTACCTCTGGTCAAATGGTGATACGGATGCAAGTATTACTGGTCTTCCTGCAGGTTCTTATGAAGTTACTGTAACTGATGATAATGGTTGTGAAGCTATCGGAATATACAATGTAAACGATATTGGAGGCCCAGCAGTGAGCCTTACAGGAACAGATGCAACCTGTTTCGGTTTATGCAACGGCGATGCCAGTGCAACAGTTACCGGAGGTACTACACCTTATACGTATCTGTGGTCAAATGCCGGTACAAGTAGTGCTATAGATAATCTATGTGCTGGAAATTACACCATCACCGTCACCGATGATAACGGATGTATAGGCTCTGAATCAATAGAAATCCAAGAACCTGATCAGATAATGATTACAGCAGACATTATTGATGTAAGTTGTAATGGTGATAGCAATGGAGTTATTAATACGATTGTAACAGGAGGAATAGAACCATACGCTTACCTCTGGTCAAATGGTGATACTGATGCGAACATTTCAGGATTACTTTCAGGTTCATATGAAGTTACTGTTACGGATATCAATGGATGTGAAAAGGCAGAAAATATAGCTGTTAATGAACCACTTCCATTGAATGCAAGTTCAAATGTAACAGATGCTTCATGTTATGGTATGTGTGATGGATTTGCTACTGTATTTTCATCAGGTGGTGTAGCTCCATATGCTTACAATTGGGAAAATGGACAAACTGATGCAACAGCAACAGGATTGTGTGCAGGGATTGCACGCTTTGAGATTTATGATAACAATGGATGTTTGCTTTCGGATAGCACTGAGATTGGAGAGCCTACAGAAATACTCATTACACCTACAGTAACAGATGCAGCTTGTAGTGGTTCTGATGGAGAAATTACAGTATCTGTAACAGGTGGAACAGCTCCTTACAATTACAGCTGGCCGTCAGGAGGTACATTATCTGCTGAGTCTGGGCTTTCTGCAGGTATATATGATGTAACGGTCTATGATGATAACGGATGTGAATCGTATCTTAATATATCAGTCAATAATACTGATGCTCCCGTCGTAATTGAAACAGTTGAAAATCAGTCTTGCTCATATACTTGTGATGGAATAATTTCACTTGAATTGTCAGGTGGAACAGATCCATACTCAATAAACTGGAACACAGGAGAAACATCAGATTCCATTGCAGATTTATGTGAAGGAAATTACTCCTATACAATAACCGATGATGTTGGTTGTATTACAACCAATATGGTAGAAATATCTGCTCCGGATTCACTTGTTCTCACTATGGGCTCAACTCCGGAACTGGATGCACAGGAAGATGGAAGCGCATTTGTTTCAGCTACAGGAGGTACTACACCGTATTCTTATGTATGGAATGATGATATGATTCAGTCAGAAGACACTGCATACAACCTTGCATCGGGTATGTATACAGTTATTGTAACGGATGATAACGGATGTATAGCTACAGATTCAGTGTTTGTAGATTTTGAAGTATTTGTAAATAATGTTGTTCAGACAGCCAATATTGTAATATATCCAAATCCAACCAGAGATATTATTAATATTGAAATGAGCAATGTTGATACAGAAATTGAAATTTCAGTTATTACACCACAGGGTAAGCTTGTTCTATCAGAAATAGTTGAAAAGGAAGGCCATATACATCAATCATATGATGTGTCAAGTTACCCGAAAGGATTATATATTGTTAAAATTGTCAACAATGAAAAGGTCTTTGTAAGACGCATTATTGTGCAATAAATAATATTTCCCATTAAAATTAAGCATCTGACCTTCTGTAGGTCAGGTGCTTTTTTATTGTCCTGAGGCTGAGAGGAAATTTAGAAATAGGAAAGATTATGCATTGATTTTTAGATTGTATGTTGATGTATTGAGATGAGATAATTGCTTAATATTG
>PKSZ01000229.1 GCA_002869425.1 Marinilabiliales bacterium | reverse complement strand
TGCTATTGCATTTCTCATTGCTATGTATTATACAAAGATTATCAACGGGAAAAATTTGATTATAAAAACAGTGTCTAGTCTTATTCTTGCAGGTTGGCTAATTTTTCTTGCCACAACTACAATTCCACAGGTTAACGTGTGGAAGACCAGTGAAACTTTATGGACACAAACCATTGAAAATTACGGTGCAGAAAGATCAAATGATCCGATATTCAGTTTTGGACTTGATATGGCAAACAAACACATGAATTTATTTGGCATTGCAGAGGTTGCCTATAAAAACAGAGGTAACTTTTATGGAAAAGAACAAAACAAACCAATGCAGGCACTAAAAGATTACCAAATCCTTGTTCAACTTGACACCAAAGAGTCTGAAGTATACAGCAATCTTGGCAACATATATGGCATGATGAAGGAATACAACAAGGCATTGGAATCATACTCCAAATCTGTTTCCTTAAATGACAAAAATTTGAACTCTTACATAAACAGAGGGATTACCTACTCAATGATGGGAGACTTCGCTGCTGCTCTTAATGACTTTTCCAAAGCGCTAGAGTTAAGTCCTGGCAACCTGAAAGTATATCAAAACAGGGCTTTTGCACTGCTTCAAAGCGGATCTCTTGAAGAATCAATAGCAGATTACGATTTGCTAATCAACAAACAACCTGGAATTCCAACACATTATTTTTATCGGGGATTAGCCTATTACAAGATGAAAAAATATAATAAAGCAATTGAAAACTTTCATAAATCAACAGATATCAATCCTGGCTATAGTGAAGGTTACTATAATTTATCTGTGTGTTACTACACCAATGAAGAATTTCAAAATGCATTAAAATATGCCAACAAAGCAAAGTCACTAGGCTATAAAGTTTCTCAGAGTTATCTGGACCAAATATCTGCCAAAATTGGAAAAACTGGACAAGCTAATTAATACCATTTCGAACAATATTAAGCTTTCAGGACTACCAGGAGCTAAAGGACAAAGCCTAATGGCTCCTTCCATAAGAAATACAAGCACATTCAAAACCAACAAGCAGGAAAAAGAAGCTGCAGTTCTTATTCTTCTTTATGAGAAGAATAATATCCTTAAAACAGTATTTACCAAGAGACATAGCTATGAAGGTCCTCATGGTGGACAAATAAGCCTGCCGGGAGGTAAAAGAGAACCCGTTGATAAAAACCTCATAGAAACTGCATTAAGAGAAACAGAAGAAGAATTAGGTATTCCCAATAGTCAAATAATTCCCATTCATAGCCTTACCTCTTTACACATACCGGTAAGCAATATTAACGTTACTCCAATAGTAGCGTACACAAAAAAACGGATAGAATTCATACCGGATATAAGAGAAGTAAACTTTATTATTGAATGCCCCCTGAACCTACTAAAAGATGAAAAAATCAGAAAAACTGAAATTCTCAGAATCAATAATATCGAAATAAATGCTCCCTACTTTGATATTGACTCCAACCACATATGGGGAGCAACAGCCATGATTATGAGTGAGTTTATACAATTATTTTGATTCTTCAGGGATGGTGTTTTTATAATGTTCGTAACGATCCATTATCTCGTATACATATCTAAATGGTTCTTCACCCCTACAATAACCATGCTTAACTATAGGGTCATTATAATACTTGGGATTGTTTTTATTTAACAAGAAATAATCAACACTGTTTTCCCATGTATTTGAATCCATATTATATTTGTCAGCTATATTTCTAGCATCCAGAATATGTCAACGGCCTGCATTGTATGATGCCAGAACAAAAAGAATCCTTTCATCCTTATCCTTAATCCTGTCTTGTAGCTTTTCATCCAACCATTTCAAAAACTTAACACCGGCTAGTATGTTTTGTTCTGCTGTTGAACTGGTATCCACACCAAATCGTTCTGCTGTTGCTGGCATCAGCTGCATTAAACCAAAAGCGCCAGCCCATGACTCAGCCTCAGAATCAAATCTGGATTCCTGGTAAACAAGTGAGGCCAAGAGCCTCCAATCCCAATCGACTATTTTACTATACATTTTGAAATATTTATCATATTTCGATATTTTTCCCCCATTAAGGCTATAATAGTCACTGCTTACTATTGTTGCAGTTTTTGAGTTCTTAAAATACTTATTATAAATTAATTTATATTTTCTGGTTGTTTTAAAAGTTCTCATCCATGCATTAATATCAATCAATAAGGAATCACAATTCTTTCTGACTGCCCATGCAAGATTCTGCGGAAAACTTATTGCTGTTTCTATGTCAATATTATGATAATATGTCGAATTTACCATAGCTACATTTTCGTCGCAAACCGTATAATCAATCTCACCTTTTGCAACCATTGAAATAAGCTGTTCAACACCATATTCCGTTGTATCAACTATAAATATAGTATCGCCAATTTCATCCATTAAACTCAACAAACGATCATAAAAAGATGAATTCTTTTGAATATAGATAGTTTTCCCTGCCAACTCAAGTTGGTTTCTAATTAAAGAATCATCAAGGGCTTTGGACGACATATTGCGCCACCCGTCTGGTTTCCTTTGAATAAGTACTTGTCTGCTAATTGTATGCGGGACAGTAAAATCCACAATTTTACTTCTTTCTTTGGTTACAGTTAAATTAATCGCAATTAAATCACACTCCTCATTATTAAGCATATTAAACTTATCATTCAGGTCATTGCTGACTTTCAAATCCAATTTTACGCCTAGATGCTTAGCATAGTTCTTAAGCAACTCATATTGAAATCCCATGGGTTGACCTTTATAAGAAAAATAATTTGTTGAATTGTAATCTGTTACTGCAATCAAACTTCCCCTTTGCAATATTTCACTGAAATCAGTACAAATTTTCTGCTCAACCTTAACTTCCTTTGTTTTCTCATTACATGAAACAAGAAAAATTGAAATTATTATAAATATTATATGATATTTTTTAAAGTAATTCACTTTTTACAACTGCTCTTTATTAAGAATACGGGTATTTGCCTTGAATAGTTACAATCTCTACACTTATGTTTGGGCAAAACTAATCGTAAAAGCTCCAGCTGATTCCAAATCTTATAGCAAAATCATTCATGGGATAATATGCAATTGTAAAATAATCTCGCTTCATAAAAAGCGCATTTATATGTGCAGCTTTTAAGAAAAATCTGAATCTTTTTATTTTCGCATTTAAGAATACATCAATATATGGATGTGAAGGAGCTATAAAACCTTGTTGACAGATAAACTGATTTGTAGCAGCCATATAACCGTATGGAGTATATGAAGACAAATACATAAACTGAAAACCTAGCTGGGTAAGCAAATTACCGCCTGTGCTTTTAAAATGAAAATTATGATGAAAATATGTGCTGTTATAAATTATTAATGATGGAAACCTCATAACATTATCATTATCTGTCATTTGGTATATTAATGTATTTATGGATCTTAATTTCCACCATTTGAAATATTTTTGAATATAAAACGATTGCACATTAAATGTTGATGTTTCCTGACGAGGATATCCTACATAATCAAAATAAACATTGTTATCATAAATACCATAATATGCACCCACATGCAAGTTCCACTTAGGCATTCTGTAAATTAAAAAAATATCTGTTTTATCTTCCTTAACAAAGCTTGAATCCCATTTGAAATTGTTTGCATAATAATGATTTAAATAATAATCAGGTTCGAGACGAGAAAAACTAATTTTAAGAGTCAAGTCTGAAGTGTCTTTTTTATAAAAATACTTTGTCGCTTCAGCCTTTGCTTCAATATCTCCTGCATTATAACCTGTAAAATAATACTGACCATGAATTTTCCATGGAATTTCACCATTTCTTTTAAACCCAGTAATACCTACACCATTATTAAAAAAATTCTGTGCATTAAACTCGCGTGTTTCTAGCTGCAAGTTTCCTTCATCGTAGTGATAAAAATACTCATGACGATAAAAATCCATATCTGCGAGATAGTGCAGTCTAATACCAAAATCACCAATTGGATTATCTTTATCTGATAGTTCAAAAAACAAATCTGAATATGTTTCACCAAAATAAGCAGAATCTCTTGTATGAAGTGAATCTTTATTGATCATAATTTGTGATGGAATGTAGTTACCTCCCGTAGAATCCAAAAAGTTAATTATTTCCTGATCATAATAAAAAGGTGAAGTTTCATTTACATATATACCATGATAATAACCAGAGATTGGGTTTTCATCAGTATACCATTTCTTATAATCACTAAAACCTGTAATCCAACCCAGTTTTGATTTCTTTTCAAATTTTTCCTGCTGAACAGAATCATTTATATCCACATAGTACTTTTTTCCAAAATAAAATCCATGGTAAATAAATGCACTTCTATTTCTTAATATATTTACAGGAGGATCTTCTCCTTCAAAATTTGTACTTACTGCATTAGTAGGAAGGCTATCTAATGTAAGAATTGCAGTACTTCTAATACCACCATTTTCTTTTAAGTTGAATTTATTAAATAATACTCCAAAATAATTAGAATACCTAATGCCATAATAATTACCCATTATGGCAATATTATTTGTTTTTATATCCTGGTTTTTATATTGACCAAGCGATGAAATCAGATCGTAATTAAATCCAAGGTTTAGCCTGGGTGATACATTTTGAGTATGGAGTACATTCAAGGTTTGTTCTCTGGTTGCCTGATTATTCCCATTTGTATACTTTACCAATGTAAAATGATTGGTTGTATTGTAAAATGTTAAATTTTCAGGAGTATATGAATATTTCAAAAAAGGATTAAAGAAGAGTGATCGATTATTCTTCTTTTGATTGAATGATACGTTTGAAATTGCAGCTTGTCCAAGATTACCATTGTATGCATTGAAGTTATCTGCATTATTCAGGTCTATATAATTCTGAAAAGCTTTAAGATTTGTATCTATCTGAACATGTTCAAGTTCATATAAATCATTAATCCTGTAAGCTTTAATATAATATTTTAATGAATCGTTCTCATTAATGGGAGTATCCAGTGAATCCTGAATATTAATCTGAGCAAATGACATGAGAGTCAAGAGAACAATTGATATTGTATAAAAAACTTTCAAACCAATAATCTTAACGTATAAAATTAATAAAAATTGAAAGTTTGCAGATGATTAGTTCATAATATATAAAAAAAAAATCCCGACTCTAATGAGTCGGGATTAAAAGTCGGCGATGACCTACTCTCCCGCTAATGCAGTACCATCGGCGCTAATGGGCTTAACTTCTCTGTTCGGTATGGGAAGAGGTGGAACCCCACTGCAATAGTCACCTTAAGATTTTCAATATTTTAGACGTATTGAAAGAAAATTAAAACCTGCTTAAGAAAAGCTTTCGGGTAATTAGTACTGCTCGGCTTTGACATTGCTGCCTTTACACCTACAGCCTATCGACGTCCTAATCTTGAACGACCCTTAAAGGAGACCTCATCTTGAGGGGAGCTTCGTGCTTAGATGCTTTCAGCACTTATCTCTTCCAAACGTAGCTACCCTGC
>PKSZ01000572.1 GCA_002869425.1 Marinilabiliales bacterium | reverse complement strand
ATGTTGCAAGCGGAGTATACCTTATTCACACAAACGACATGGTCGAAAAAGTTATTATTAACAACGGCGGAACACAAGTTGGAAACAAAAGTTTAGAAACAATTCTTAACGAACCTTCACAAAACGGTTTGAAAAATTTAAAAGATATTCAACTTGTAGAAAAAGAAGTTGTACGACGAGTACAAACAGACTCCATATATCTGCCATACCAAGACACAGTTCTTATTCACGACGGAGACAACGGTTTCATCAGTGAAGTGTACTTAGATTCAATTAATACAATTGGATACACCGTTCCATTCAAAATTACTGAAAATAGAACAGGCGATGACATTTATGACGTAAAAATTCTTATTAAAAATGCAAGTATCGATTCAACACACATCGACTCAGTTCGAACAGGAGTAGACGGAACAGGAACCATCACAGGTTTAGCTCCAGGAAATTACTTAGTTAGTTGGGGAGATAAAGCAGGATACCTACACATGAACAATGTCGAATTAGATCTTACTGCAGACATCAACCATTTAGAAGACACACTATACGCAATTCAAAATCACACATTACCAAAAACTATCGATAAAGTGACCGCAGATCCTGCAGACACAAACACTGTAGCAATGACCGGTCTTCAATTCTGGGAAAAAGCTTCTGGACATATTAACATGACCATCGCAGATAACGATACAGTTCATTATTTTGTTCGATCAAGTTGGGATGCAGAACGAGCAACATTTGATCTATTATTAGATTCTGTTGTTAATCAATATTTTCCAAATCAACAAGTTGTTTATACAGAAGTATTTGATGAATCACAAGCAGAACTTATTTGTGAAAAAGGAGCACCTCAAACAACAGTAACGTACGGTTCTTCTCCAAACGGATATCCTGCAGTTATTAAAGCCGTCGCAACCTCAAACACAACGTACTCATCATTTGCAAAAGAACACATAGAACGAGCAAATCACTCAGGAAATGTAACGAGTCGACCTAGTGTAATGAACCCAACAGCAGAAGATCCAGACAATCTGGATATCAGAATCAGAGTTGAAGAAATTTATAACGATAAAAATATAATTCAAAACGGGACAGAAACAACAAAATATAAATTATGCTTGAAAAGCACATTCAATTAATAAACAAAAACATAATCAACACTATTTTCTGATTGATAAATATTAAATCCACTTATAACACTAGAAAGACAACAAGATTTATCATAAAAAGAAGGATCGATATCGTTGAAAAAACAAGATCCACTATATTGATTCCATAAAGAATCATCTTGAGGGTTCAATAAATCATTACAACCATTCTGAAGATCTGTTCCGAAACCTTGATCGCAAAAATCAGTATCTTTACCACACATATCATAGGATAAACCAGTAGGTTGCTTATAGACGAAATCACTTGGACACTTCCCCTAATCGTAGATTGTATCTACGATTCACTATCTTTTGAATTTACAATTCGGTTTATGGTTTAAATGCTTCAGCGTAGTTTGCAACTACGCTGAGGAGAAGGAACAGGGAACAGCTTACAAACTATGCTGAGATCAGGGTTTTAATCTTGGTGGAGAAATTACTTTATCTCTTGTTCAAAATGCATTCTACAAAGAAATGTATCATCGTCGAACTGGAATGGATAATGTTACGTCTCGTCCAAGTTTTGGAAATCCAACAGGAACAGCACCAAATTTAGAGGACAGAGCAATTTTCTTACTTAGAAACAAAAACAACCAAAACAGATTTTATTATAACATTGATTATTACAGTTTAGAAAACACTCAAGATAACTTATAATTTTATTCTTCCCCTAATCGTAGATTGTATCTACGATTCACTATCTTTTGAATTTACAATTCGGTTTATAGTCTAAATATTACAGCGTAGTTACAAACTACGCTGAGATCATGGTTATTTACTGCACAAGCAAACTATAAAATACTGTAGTTTTTCAACACGAAACATACCACTTACACTTTGTAGTAGTTTGCGTGCAGATAATGGTTTGTCGCATTGATACTTCGACAGTGCAACTGCCCGCCTTCCTTTCTGCCTGGCACAGAAAGGAAGCAAAGAATGCCTGGTGGCTGGTAATTTTTCTGACCCGTAATGGTTTCAAAGAACTAAAAATGCTAACCTTGTCACTATGTGACTTCAAACAACGCATTTTATTAACCTTCTTTTCAACCTACAGGTGCCCCAGCAAAATCACCAATGCCACTCACCATTTCAATCTTTTGCATCAAAATCTGTCTGCGTTGCATTGCGATATTAGCCCTAAGCAAAAGAATCGGGTACCCATAGGGTTCTGTAAGCGTTAAAAAGTACCAGCTGTTTGAAGGATGCCAAAGGCATACAAGTTCTGGTACTTTAGCGTCAGAAGCTGTTATGGGTGATTACTTTTGGTTTAGGCAAGCTGGTTTTTCTGTGTTTTTCCAGCTTTGAAAAATACAGGCGGGTTGCACCATATAGCAAACTATGAAATACTGAACTTGTTCAACCCAAAACGCTCCCATAAAATATGATAGCTTTCCCCCTCACTCGTCTTCGTCTTTGTCGAGGATGTAATTTTTGCTTAACATTTGTAATGTATAAGCAGGATTAGTTTAAATCCTGCAATAGATTATTCAGTCATAAAAGGACTTGCAGATACTGTGAGGATGAAATGAAAGTACAGAAATAAATCAGCCCTCGTTAACAAGGACTAGTTATGTTCGAGTGGCCGACAAAGTTGATTGTGCTAAGAACTTACAAACAAAGGCATAGATTGTAACTACTTGACAACTGTAGTTCTTGATTAATTTTTATCTATCTTTGTAACATGGCTTTTGAATTCGATATTATTGTTGTAGGAGCAGGGCATGCAGGATGTGAAGCTGCGGCTGCAGCTGCAAATTTAGGCTCATCTGTTTTATTGATTACAATGGATATGGAACGAATGGCACAAATGTCATGCAATCCTGCCATTGGCGGAGTTGCCAAAGGTCAAATTGTTCGTGAAATAGATGCATTGGGTGGCTATACAGGTATCATAACCGATCGTACTACCATACATTTTCGAATGCTTAACCAATCTAAAGGCCCGGCTATGTGGAGCCCAAGGGCTCAGTGTGATCGCATTAAGTTTAGTGCAGAATGGAGAAATGAACTTGAGTTAATCTCCAATCTGTCAATGTGGCAAGATATAGCAACTAAACTATTAATTGAAGATAATTCCGTTATTGGTGTCGAAACAAATCTTGGAGTAAAATTCTATTCCAAATCGGTTATTTTAACCAACGGCACATTTTTAAATGGCTTAATGCACATTGGAAAGGTTCAAACACCGGGAGGTCGCATTAGCGAACCGGAATCAAAAGGCCTATCGGAACAAGTTGCTTCTTTAGGCTTTTCTGTCGCCAGAATGAAAACAGGAACTCCTGCCCGACTGGATGGCAGAACCATAGACTTTAATCAACTGGAAGAACAAGCAAGTGATGAAATGAATTATAAATTTTCATTCGTCACCGACCACAATAAATATCTGCAATACAGGAAGTGTTACATTGCATATACAAATGAAGAGACGCATAATATTATCAATCAGAATATTGCAAACTCTCCAATGTTCGACGGCACAATTCAAAGTATTGGTCCTAGATACTGTCCAAGCATTGAACAAAAACTGGTTACATTCTCAGACAAACCGCTTCATCAATTATTTCTTGAACCTGAAGGAGAATCTACTATTGAATATTATCTAAATGGATTTTCGTCTTCACTACCATGGGAAGTTCAATACAAAGCCATAAGAACCATCAAAGGTTTTGAAAATGCAAAAATATTTCGTCCAGGCTATGCTATTGAGTATGACTTCTTTGACCCCACTCAACTAAAGCATACACTTGAAACAAAAATTATTCGTAATTTGTATTTTGCAGGGCAAATCAATGGCACAACGGGATATGAAGAAGCAGGTGCTCAAGGAATGATTGCAGGTATCAATGCACACAATAAGATTAACAACCGGGGAGAATTTTTGTTGAACAGAAATGAAGCCTACATCGGAGTACTAATTGACGATCTTGTAACCAAAGGCGTTGATGAGCCATATAGAATGTTCACTTCAAGAGCAGAGCATAGAATTTTGCTTAGACAAGACAATGCAGATATTCGCCTTACTCCCAAAACAATAGACACAGGTCTTTGCAGCGATGAAAGAAAAACAAAATTCCTTCAAAGGAGGAATAAAACACAGGACCTTATTGACTATATAAAAAACAAAAGCATTTCCATGAAAGTGGCTAATGATGTTTTAAATAAAATTAAAACAAGCCCATTAAAGCAGGGAACCAAACTTTACAACATCTTACTCAGGCCACAGGTAAATATTTCCGACATTCTACAAATGGACCCAGATCTTAAAACCTTAACAGATTCGATTCAAGGGAGTGAAGAAATACTTGCATCTGTAGAAATAGAATGTAAATATGCTGGATACATTGAAAAGGAAAAATCCGTTGCAGATAAAATACATAAATTGGAAGAAATAACCATTCCGGATAATTTTGACTACGGCAAGCTCAAATCCATTTCATTTGAAGCAAGAGAAAAACTAACCAAGATAAAACCAAAAACCATTGGGCAAGCATCAAGAATCATTGGCGTTTCTCCAGCAGATATCAATGTATTATTGGTGTACTTTGGAAGATAATAATTAATTGTTCCACGTGGAACATCAAAACAATATTTATGAATATAATCAAAGGGAACATTGTTGATGTAGTTTCGTCACGTATTTTTAAAGGTGAAATTCATTACCATAATGGCGTGATCACTTCAATAATCGAAAAGGAGGTTCAGGAAGATCAATACATTTTACCTGGCTTGATTAACGCTCATGTACACATAGAAAGCACAATGCTTTCACCTCTGGAATATTCAAAGGAAGCTGTAAAACATGGCACAGTAGCTGCTGTATGCGACCCTCATGAAATTGCCAATGTATTAGGTGTTTATGGGGTTGACTATATGATTGAGAATGGCAAATCATCTCCTTTTAAATTCTTCTTTGGGGCGCCATCATGTGTGCCCGCTACACCTTTTGAAACCTCCGGTTTTGAATTAAATGCTGAGGTAATAAAAAGCTTGTTGAAATCGAATGAAATTCATTTTCTTGCGGAAATGATGAACTACCCTGGTGTTGTTTACAACGACAAGGAAGTAATGGAAAAAGTAAATGCAGGTATTTGGTACAAAAAGCCCATTGATGGTCATGCACCCGGACTTAAAGGGGCAGATTTGAAAAAATACGCAGAAGCCGGTATTACAACAGATCATGAATGCGTAAATATGGAAGAAGCCACTGCAAAACTAAATGCAGGAATTAAAGTTCAAATACGAGAAGGCAGTGCTGCAAAAAATTTAGAAGCATTATATAAACTTATTGATTTACATCCCGGCAAAATTATGCTTTGCACAGACGATTCACACCCAGATGATCTTATCAATGGTCACATAAACATTATTGTTAAGCGATGTCTGGAGTTGGGTTGTGACTTTTTAAATACACTAAAAGCAGCAACAATAGTT
>PKSZ01000561.1 GCA_002869425.1 Marinilabiliales bacterium | reverse complement strand
CTAAGATGCAATGTGCCTGATAGGTTCTCTTTTTTATAATGATACTATTGGCTGAATAATTGTTAAAAGGTAGCCTTTTGAAACTTCTTAAATTTTCAGGAATATGACCGAAATATTTTTCAGTCATTTTTGTTAGTTTTTTAAAGGGAATATCGCCTATTGAACAAATGATAATTTCATCTGTGTTATAATTTCTTTTGATGAATTGTTCAATTTTTTTTCGGTTGAAAGTTTTGATTGATTTTTTGCTGCCAAGTATGCTTTTTCCGAGCGAATGATCTGCAAAGACCATCTCTTCAAAATCATCAAAAATTAATTCAGAAGGAGCATCTTTGTATGAATTGATTTCGTCGATGACTACTTCTTTTTCCTTTTCCAGTTCTTTTTCAGGAAATACAGAATTGAACATTATATCTGAAAGAAGTTCCAGGCCCCTGTCGTAATGTTGGTTTAAAAAGACTTCTGTAATGGCAGTATTTTCTTTTGTAGTATAGGCATCTATTTCTCCACCAACATCATCAAGCCGACTTAAAATGTGAAAGGCTTTTCTTCTTTGTGTACCTTTAAATAGAACATGTTCAATAAAGTGCGCAATTCCTTCTTCGCCTTCCTGTTCATCTCTTGTGCCAGTATTAATAATTGCGCTTACATATGCTACTTTGGAAGCACTATAATGATGAACCAGCCTTATTCCATTACTTAGTTGATGTGTGAAAACCTGCATATTACAAATTTGAAATGCAAATGTATGAAAGTCTTTTGTATTGGCAATTCTGACTGGAAATTATGTTTATAGCTAAGATACTGAGGGACTAATCAGAGCTTTTTTATTAAAAATGAAATTTTAAAATATTTATTTTGAAATATAATTTTATTTCCTACATTTGCACTCCCTATTGAGGCGGTACCATAGCTCAGTAGGTAGAGCACAGGACTGAAAATCCTGGTGTCCCTGGTTCGATTCCAGGTGGTACCACAAAGAGAGAGGCTGATTTCATGTCTCTCTCTTTTTTATACCTCTTCAGGCATCTGTCTTGATCCGATTTCATCCTTCTCAATTGATCCATTTCTTTTCTTTAAAAGCATAGTAGAAATGTAGTTAAATTCAATACTTTTGTGCCCAAATTTTTATCAATGACAACAGCGCTTATATTGAATTCGGATAAAATGGGATGCGGAGATTCTCAATTAACTGAAAAATTGATTACAAATTATTTTAAACTAATTGTTCAGGAGGAAAGAGTAATTAACATAATTGCTTTGTATGCTGATGCTGTAAAACTAGCTTGTTCAGGTTCATCTGTGCTTAAAGAGCTTAAAGTTATGGCTGAAAGAGGGACAAAAATTTTCATTTGCACAACTTGTCTTAATCATTATGATATTGCGTCAGAATTACAAGTAGGACAAAAAGCCACAATGATGGATATTATAGATATTCAGTATAATGCAGATAAAATTATTATGCTGTAATGGAATTTACGTGGATGGAAATAGTAGGTTATTTAGCATCTGCATTTATTGCATTTGCAATGATGAATACTTCTTTTATACGGTTGCGATTATTTGGCTTAATTGGCAATGTTTTGTTCATTGTTTATGGCTTGTTGATTCATGCCTATCCAATTGCTTTTGTGAATTTTATCATAGCAGTGGTTAATGTTATCTATTTATTTAAGCTTTATCATAAACAGGAATACTTTAAAATACAGGAAATTCGAAATGATAACAAATATTTACTTGCCTTCATTGATTTCTATAGAAATGACATTCACAAGAGTATTCCCCAGTTCAAGTATTATTGCGAGGAATGTTCCATTGGATTTTTTGTATTAAGAAATATGGCTGTTGCAGGTGTCTTTCTGGCTAAAGAACATTCACCGGGAGTTATAATGGTAATTTTGGATTATGTGATTCCTCAGTACCGTGATTTTAAACTTGGGAGTTTTCTTTTTGTAAAAAGTAAGGAATATTTTAAGAATCTAGGATATTCTGAAATCCGTTCACTTGCAAAAACACAGGCACATAAAAAGTACTTAATCAAGATGGGATTTCAGCAGGCAAAAGACGAAAAGGGTGATTGTTTCGTTTTAAATTTATAACTTTATGTAGCGGGAGATTTGTGTTGAAAGACAAATCAATATTTCTAAGCAATGATTAGTTTTACCTTATATCAGTTTATTGGCTACCAGCTTACGGTTGCAACATTATTGGTTTTTGTTTTCAGTTTGACTTTAAGACTACGTTGGGTTAGTTTTGCTGTCTCTTTTCTGATGGCAATCTATGGTTTTGTAATTCTCGACTGGTATATAGCAGGAATCAATTTAATTTTGGCTTTTGTGGTTGCTGTAAGTATTGTATTTATTCATCGAAAGAAAGAATATTTCAGGCTTTTGGAGGTTAGTAATTCAAATAAATACTTACATGAGTTTATACAGTTTTATTTTAAGGAAATAAACAAAACTGTTCCATATTATTCCTTTAATCCTGATGAAAATACAATGTCGCATATACTGCTCAGAAATATGGTTGTTGTTGGTGTTTTTATTGCCAAAAAGAAGGATGCTAAGACGCTTGTAATAGATCTTGATTTTGTGATTCCTGAGTTTAGGGATTATCGAATGGGTAAGCATATATTTTATCAAAATCAGAAGTATTTTTATGATAAAGGGTTTAAGGAATTTCATGTTGTTTCATTAAATAAACATAATGATGTTTATTTGAAAAAAATGGGATTTCGGGAAGATCACTCTACAGGAGAAAGAATATTTGTACGGAAAATTGAATGCAATGAAAACGGGAAATAGTGTTTTAATCAGGAACGGTATTATTGTTGGTGCGCATACAATTGTACAATCTGATATTTTTATTGAAAATGGTAAGATTAAAACCATAGGAAGATGCACGGATAAAGCAGATAGGATAATTGATGCAGATGGTTATTATGTTACTCCGGGGGGGGTGGATCCACATGTACATTTCCATTTACCAACACCTGCAGGTTTTTCAGCAGATAATTTTCATTCTGGAACTTTGGCAGCTCTGGCAGGGGGAACGACAACAATAATTGATTTTGTTACACCAGAGAGGAATCAAAGTTATCTTGATGCATATCAAAAAAGAATGGAAGAAGCAAAAGGTGCATTGGCCGATTATTCTTTTCATATGAGTCCAACGTGGTTTGGTAAAGATTCAGAGAAAGAAATAGCTGAGTGTATTTCATTGGGTATGAAGAGCTTTAAGGTTTATACTGCATATCAGGATGCAATTGGTATTGATTATGAAACCATTGGTGAGGTTATGAAGGCAGTAAAGGCGAACCATGGAATTTTACTTGCTCATTGTGAGGATGAGGATATCATTAAGAATGGGAGAAAAGAAGTGTTAAAATTGAATATTCCTGAGCAAGAAAAACATCCACTGAGTAGAAAAAGTGAGGCAGAAATCAAAGCCATTGAAAAGATTATTAGTCTTGCACAGAAAACAGCTTGTCCTGTATATGTGGTTCATATTTCAACAGGTAAAGGGGCTGGTTTAATTGCTGAAGCCCAAAGGAATCATATCCCGGTTTATGGTGAAACATGCCCTCAGTATTTGTTGTTAGATGAGCGTAAGTACCGTTACAATTTTAGCAATTCATCAGTTTTTGTTATGAGCCCACCTCTTAGAAAGAGTGAGGACAATAAGGAGCTCTGGAAGTTTATGATTAATGGAGGAATACAGTCAGTAGGAACAGACCATTGTCCTTTTATGCTTGGTCAGAAACAATTTGGAGCAGAAGACTTTCGAAAAATACCCAATGGGGCAGGAGGAGTTGAAAACAGGATGGCTTTGTTGTATACTTATGGAGTTCTGGAGGAAAAAATAACTTTAAATCAATGGGTTCAGTTATGCAGTACAAATCCGGCACATATTTTTGGATTATCATCCAGAAAGGGAGATATTAAAGAAGGCCTTGATGCCGATTTAGTTGTCTTGAATCCTGAAAAGGGTCAAACCATTCATGCATCTACACATCAATCCAAAGCAGATGTCTCTGTTTACGAAGGAATGAAGACAAAAGCTAGTCAGGAGTATGTTTTAAGAAGAGGAGAAATTGTTTTGGATCGAGGAAAACTTATTGATGAAATCAGCTCAGGAGAATTCATCAAGCAGGATTAAAATCCACCCGATTTTTCTGTTCCGTCTTCATTCCATTCCATTTTTTTCATGAAAACGCCATTTTTGTAAATGGTAACTTTCTTCTTGTTACCATTTGGGTAGAACCAACCGCATTCACCATCGTAAACATCCATATTGTAACTAGTCACCATTCTGGGCTCTCCATTTTTATACCAGTCCATCCATTTACCGTGCTTTTTTCCTTTCACGTAATTACCTTCTCTTTTTTTCTGTCCGTTTGAATACCACCAGGTCCAGGTTCCTTCCATTCTGCCATCTTTATAATTGCCTTCTTTTCCAATCTGGCCATTTTCATGATAGCCGGAAACAGGTCCGGTATAAGGTTTGTCTTCTCCCTTAAAATACATAATAAGGTCTTTTTCTTCAAGATCAGGATCTGCTTGTTGAGCGTAAGTAGCCAGAAAACCAAACGAAAATGCAATAAGTAAGATGTATTTCATGATATAAATATTAACAAACCAACAAATCAATGATTGTTTATCAGTACAAAATTATAAGAAATAAATAAAAATGAAAGAAGGTTTAGTTTAGATATGTTTTTTCAATTATCCGACCTTTCTTATCCCATTCGGTTTTACCTTTAAAAACGCCTTTTTCATAAATGGCTTCTTTTTTTATTTCTCCACTTTCATACCAGTAGGTAAATTTCCCATCCATTTTATCATAAGAATAATTGCCTTCAAATTTTTTATTGCCGTTCGGATAAAACATTGCTGTATATCCATGTTTTTTATTTGTCAAAAACTCACTCGTCCTTTTTAGTTGGCCATCACTGTACCACCATTTACAGGTTCCTGTTTTTTCACCATGGTCGTATCCAACTTCTTTTCCTTTCATTCCGTTTTCAAACCACCAAATCCATATTCCAACTGGTAAACCATCGATATATTCACCCACTTTACCTTTTTGGCCATTATCGTAATAACTAAAACATTTTCCAGTGTAGGTTATTTCTTTGTCTTCTAAAAACATTCTGCCATTTTTTTCTACCAATTGATTGAAATCAACCCCTTGTTCAAAGGAAACATCAAGCAGTCCCTGAAAATAGCTCACAAGAAAATCCTGCATTTCTTTTGAATTCAGAAGGTTGTTGTGATGCTTATCCTTGAGCATTATAGAAACAAGAACTTCATTTTCATAAGGGCAATAACTACAAGAATACATGGCAAGTGATATGGAAATTTTCTTTTCTTCAAATTTCTTGATATTGGTTTTTTTCCAGACCAAGGCATCAGATCTTTCTTTGGGTTTGCCATGATTTTCTTTAATTACCTTAACAAAATTTGCTGCATTATTAACATTTCTTGTAGCAAAGGAAAGCATTGTGACAGTTTTGTTTTTGTTTTTTGTTGTCCATTGATGGGCTTCTATGCAATTGTAGCACAGGGCTGTAACTTCGTCAAGCATAAAAAGAGAATCGGAAAGCTCAATG
>PKSZ01000144.1 GCA_002869425.1 Marinilabiliales bacterium | reverse complement strand
TAAGTAATCTTTCTTTTGCGTTTCGGGGAAATAATGTGGTTCGAGAGGCAATGCATTCTGCTTTTTTATTTCCTGCTGTGGCAGCAGGATTGGATATGGGCATTGTAAATGCAGGAATGTTGCAAGTATATGATGATATTCCTGTAGATCTTCTGGAAAAGGTTGAAGATGTAATTTTGAACAGAAGAGATGATGCAACAGATCGGTTGATTGATTATGCATCTTCTTTATTTGCAGAAATAAAAGAACAACAACATGAGGTTGATAGCTGGAGAAAAAATCCAGTGGATGAACGCCTGAATTATTCATTGGTGAAGGGTATAACCGAATTTTTGGAGTCAGATTTAAAGGAAGCAAGAAAGGCATATAAAAATCCGCTCGATATCATTGAAAAACCTTTAATGGATGGAATGAACCAGGTGGGTTCATTGTTTGGATCAGGCAAAATGTTTTTACCTCAGGTAGTGAAAAGTGCCCGGGTAATGAAAAAAGCAGTTGCAGAACTGTTGCCCTATGTTGAGGAATATCAGAAGAATGCAGGAATAAAATCGTCTACAAGGAAAGTTTTGCTTGCCACGGTTAAAGGAGATGTTCACGATATTGGGAAAAATATTGTAGGTGTTGTAATGGCTTGTAATAATTATGAGGTTATAGACCTTGGCGTAATGGTTCCTGCTGCAAAAATTCTGGATGAAGCAATTGACAAAAAGGTTGATATTATAGGGTTGAGTGGATTGATAACCCCATCTCTGGAAGAAATGGTGCATGTAGCCAAAGAGATGAACAGAAGGGAAATTGAAATTCCTTTGCTGGTGGGTGGAGCTACAACTTCTGTTCTACATACTGCTGTAAAAATTGATCCTGTAATGAAAGGTCCTGTTGTACATGTAAAGGATGCATCCAGAAGTATAAATGTGTTGAACAACCTGATGTCTGAACGAAAAGATTCTTTTGTCGATGAGACAAGAAGTAAATATGCAAATCTGCGAAAGCAAACAGAGTTAAAAAACAAACGTTATGTTTCCCTAGAAAAGGCGCGGAAAAATAAGTTTTTGATTGATTGGAACACCAATTCACCTCTTATCCCAGGAAGGAAAGGGATTTTTCATTTTGAAAATATAGGGATTGATGAACTCAGACCTTATATTGATTGGACATTTTTCTTTCATGTTTGGGAATTAAAAGGGAAATATCCCGAAATATTATCTGACGCAAAGAAAGGAGAGGAAGCCAGGAAGTTGATGGTAGATGCCAATGAAATGCTGGACAGGATTGAAGCGGAAAAAATGCTTCAGCTTAGAGGTGTGGCAGGAATTTTTCCGGCAAATTCTTCGAATGAAGATATAATTGTTTTTGATGATGAAGGAAATGAGAAGATGAGGTTTTACAATTTGAGAAATCAGGAAGATTCTGATTATCCTAATTATTCATTGGGAGATTTTATTGCACCACAAAGTTCAGGTCTGCAGGATTATATTGGCGCATTTGCTGTTACAGCTGGATTGGGAATAGAAAAATGGGTTCAGCATTTTGAGAGTCAACATGATGATTATTCTGCAATTATGATTAAAGCATTGGCTGATAGACTAGCCGAAGCTTTTGCTGAATATGTTCACTTGAAAGTGCGGACAGAGATTTGGGCATATAATCCGAAAGAGAAGCTATCTGTTGAAGATTTGTTCAAAGTGAAGTATTCTGGTATAAGACCTGCCCATGGTTATCCTGCTTGTCCGGATCATGCTGAGAAACAAACATTGTTTGCATTAATTGATGCAGAGAAAAATTCAGGAATACAACTTACAGAAAGCTATGCCATGAACCCTGCGGCTTCGGTGAGCGGACTTATTTTTTCAAATCCGGAATCGAAATATTTTGCTGTTGGTAAAATTTCCGAAGATCAGCTTGATGATTATGCCAGGAGAAGAAATGAAAAGCTGTCGGCTCTTGAAAAACGATTGGCTTCAAATATAAACTACATGTAGAATTGCTTACATTGCACTTGAAAAATTTATCAAATGAAAGTTATTGAAAGACTTAATCAGGCTGAGAAACCATTGTTTACATTTGAGTTGCTACCTCCACCCAAGGGAGCAGATATTACAAAGCTTTACGATTCAATCGGTAAATTAATTGAGTTTAACCCAGCCTATGTCAATATCACATATCATCAGCAGGAAGAAGTTTTTAAAAAACGTCCGGATGGACTGCTTGAAAAGCAAATTGTAAGAAAAAGACCAGGTACAGTGGCAATATCTGCTGCCATTAAATATAAGTATGGAGTAGATGTGGTTCCACATATAATTTGTGGAGGATTTACAAAGGAAGAAACAGAAAATGCTTTAATCGATTTGAATTTCTTGGGGATAAAAAATTTACTTGTTCTTAGGGGCGATCCTCCGAAAAATCAACGTTATTTTACACCTGAAACAGGTGGACATCAATATGCTATAGATTTGCTTAAACAGATTGTTAATTTGAATGAAGGTCGGTACCTTGACGAAACAATACAGAATTCTTCTGCAACAGATTTTTGTGTGGGAGTTGCTGGATATCCTGAAAAACATATTGAGGCACCAAATATGAAAACAGATTTGCAGCATTTGAAAGAAAAAGTGGATGCCGGGGCTGATTATGTTGTTACACAAATGTTTTTTGATAACCAAAAATATTTTGATTTTGTTGAGAACTGTAGAAACATAGGAATAGAAGTACCTATTATTCCTGGCATGAAGCCCATAACAACATTGAGCGACGTGAAGTTATTGCCAAAAGTCTTTAGTATTGATATTCCTGAAGACTTATCATGTGAATTGGATAAGTGTAAAACCAACGAAGATGCATGGCAGGTTGGTATAGAATGGTCTGTAAAACAATCGAAACAATTAGTGGAGTTTGGTGTGCCGTCATTGCATTATTATACAATTGGACGGGCGGATAACATTAGAGAAATTGCTAAAAATATTTTTTAATTGAACAGTTAATAGAATGTTTAATAGGTCTTTCTGGCGAAAGCTTACTCTTTTGCTTTCCAGTATGATGACAATGATGGCGGGTGCAGTAGTGGCTCCTGCATTACCTCAAATGAACAGGGTATTTGTTGAAGTTCCTATGGCCGATGTTCTCACTCGGCTTATTATAACATTGCCGGCTTTGTTTATTGCTTTTATTTCCCCTCTTGCAGGTTATATTACAGATACTTTTGGCAGAAAAAAACTTCTTCTTTTTTCTCTTGTTATCTACTTTGTGGGTGGTACTTCCGGGTATTATCTGGATAGCTTATATCTTATTTTGGTAGGTCGGGCTGTTTTGGGTATAGCTGTTGCAGGAATTATGACAACCGTAACCACTTTGATTGGTGATTATTATCAAGGGGAAGAAAGGAATGCTTTTATGGGAATGCAGGGTGCTTTTATGGGGCTTGGTGGAGTGTTTTTTATTTTCTTTTCAGGTATTCTTGCTGATATTAATTGGCAATTACCTTTTACCATATATGGTTTTTCAGTTCCTGTTTTTGTTATGGCTCTCGTATTTATATTGGAGCCCAGGATTACAAGTGCAGGATCCCAGCATGCAGTTTCGGTTACAGAATACGATAAGAAAACAGTATTTGCTTTGTATGTTATTGTCTTTCTTGCAATTGTTTGCTTCTATATGGTGCCTGTACAGTTGCCCTTTTTGTTAAGCACAATGGAGGGTGTTAACAACACCATTACAGGTATGACAATCAGCATTTCAACACTTTTTGGTGCCATAATTTCTATGATGTATCGTAGAATAAAAAGAAGATTTTCTTTCAAAACAATATACATGTTCGCTTTTTTGTTAATGGGAATAGGCTTCTTTGCTATTTCCTATGCACAGGATTATAAATTTGTTATGCTGAGTATGATAATAAGTGGTTTGGGTACAGGTTTGTTAATGCCTACAGGTAATCTTTGGTTGATGAAGCTGGCTCCTGAAAGTCTCAGGGGAAGATTGATTGGTAGATTGAGTACCTCTATGTTTATTGGAATGTTTGTTAGTCCTCTACTGGTTCAACCATTGGTGGATAGATTTGAGATTGGAGGTGCCTTTTTTGTTGGTAGTATATTTCTATTCTTACTTACCCTTGTGTTTTTCTTTTGGTCATTGAAGGAATCATTTCAAAACGATCGTTGATAAACGGTTTATATTTTCAGACGAAATTTTTCTTGCCACATAATATTTCTTCATAGTATTGTATTTCTAATTTTTTGGTATGGAACAGCAGAGTATAGATAAAATAGTTAAAACTCTTAAGGATCATAATATTTGTACAATTGCTACTGTTGATAAAGAAGGAAATCCTCTGGCACATACTGTAACATATATTTCAGAGGGACTGCATGTGTATTTTTCTACAAATCCAGCTTCCCGAAAGGCTGTGAATTTTAGATTGAATAGCACGGTTGCATATACTATTGATAAGTATGTTGAAGATTGGTCAGAAACAATAGGTCTGCAAGTAACAGCAAAAGTTGCTAAAGTTGATGAAGCTTCGGAAACAGCAGGTGTTATGAGGAAGTTTATGAAAAAGTTTCCACAGGTAATGAAGTTTCCTCCTGAATATATTTCAACAATAAAATTATATAAATTAATTCCTCTTGAGATTATTTATTTGGATAATTCTCAGGGTTTTGGTTATTCCGAAAAGTATATCATGCATAATGAATAAGAGTAAAGAATACATCTCAAATTATCATTCACCATTGGGCTCTCTTCAGATAAAGAGTGATGGTGAAAACATTACGGGAATTGATTTTTTGGATACAAACAATCAGGCTCCTGTTGTTGAGGATGAAAATGAACCATCTGTAATTTCTGAGTGTAAGACTCAATTAACAGAGTATTTTAATCGTGAGAGAAAAGAGTTTACGGTTAAGATTAAACCAGAAGGTTCCGCTTTTGAAAAAAGGGTGTGGACAAAAGTTTCTGCTGTTCCTTTTGGTCAGGTTGATTCTTATTCAAGCATAGCAAAATTAGTAGGAAATGTGAACAGCAGCAGAGTCGTTGTAAATGCAAACAGGAGGAATCGAATTCCTGTGATAATCCCTTGTCATAGAATAATAAGCATGGATGGTAAGCTTACAGGTTATGCCGGGGGATTGTGGCGTAAAAAATGGCTGCTTGAGTTTGAAAAAACGCAAAGGCAACAGTGGATTTTTAATCCTACTGATATTTAATAAGAAAACAAAGAGTTTTCTTTTAGAGAATAAACTATTTATCAGTATTTCATAAAATATTAATTAAATTTGTTTGAATCAATTTCAAAGAAATGCGGAAATTTCTCCTGTTATTTTTCTTTTCCTGTTGTTTAACGTGGATTGTAGGCGCCAAAGGTTATCGATTTGAATCCTTATCTATTGAAGATGGATTGTCGCAAGCTACTGTATATTCAATATTACAGGATGATATTGGCTTTCTTTGGTTTGGTACGGAAGCGGGTTTAAATAGGTATGATGGATATGAATTCAAAGTTTATGTATATGATGATGAGAACCCAATGAGTATTTCCAACTATTACATAAATGCATTGTTAAGTGATAAAAATGGAGATATTTGGGTAGGAACAGACAATGGAATAAACAAGTATTTGCCTGCAAAAGATGGCTTTGAAAAGTTTTATTTGGATGAGGTAGTAACCAGTAAAATTTATACTATAATCGAGGATAAGCAGGGAGATGTTATTTTTGGAACCAATGCTGGCATCTGGGTTTTTGATGATCAAAAAAAAGATGTGATTCCGGCATATGACGATATCAACTGTACTTTGATAAGAAATAAGGCAATAACTTCATTATTGTTGGATGAATCACGCTTGTGGATTGGAACTGAGAAAGATGGTTTGTTTTGTCTGGATTATGATAGAAAACAGATCATTCAGATACCTGTCTTTGCAGATAATTCAACCATTTATTCTTTGTTGTTAATGAAAGATAAGCTCTTTGTCGGAACGGGAAATGGTATGTATATATTGAATATAGACATGGATACGTACAGGGCAGAACAGTATGCAGAGGAAGTTTCTAACACCAGGGTGCTTACTCTTTTTCAGAAGGATCATGACGAGATATGGGCAGGAACAGATAATGGATTGTGGATGATCAAAGAAGATAATATTAAAAATTATTCGTATAAACTGGGAGCTAAGGGCGTCCTGTCTGCCAATAGAATACATTCTATTTATCAGGATAATGGTGGAATAATTTGGTTGGGAACATATGGAGGCGGTGCGGCAAAATACGATGAAGGAAGAAATAAATTTGGTGTTTATATACCCAATCATGCTGAAAAGGGTGTTTCTCATGGATATATCCGGGAAATGTATGAAGACAATGATGGAAACTTATGGATTTGTTCTGATGGAGGTGGGGTGAATATTGTAAATAGGAAAACCAATAGTTTTAAATTGCTAAATTATAACGAATTGGATAAATCGGGATTAAACAGCAATCGGGTTTTTTCAATAATGCATCGTGGTGATGAAGTTTGGCTGGGAACTTATGGAGGAGGAATTAATATATATAATCTGAAGAATAAAACCTTTCGGATTGTTAATAGCCAATCGGAAATTCCAATTGTAAATGATAACATCCGGGAATTATATGAAGCAAGAGATGGATCTATTTGGGTAGGAACTGAGGGTGGTATTACCCGTTTGTTTTTTGTAAATGGAGAATTGTCATCTAAAATTGACTATGTGTCTGACGGTAAACCAGGCAGTTTAAGTTTTGATAAAATTATCGATATCATTCAGGATGAGAAAGGAATTTATTGGATTGCTACTATGGGTGGGGGCTTAAATCGTTTTGAAGAGAAAACAAAATCTTTTACATCCTATCAGTTTGAACCCGGTAAAGAGAATACCATTGCCAGTAATTTTTTGGTGGTGCTGTTGTCTGATGGTGATAAATTATGGATTGGCACACATGGTGGCGGTCTTAGTTGTTTAAACAAAGCAACAGGAGAGATCAGCAACTTTAGCATGGAAGATGGCTTGTCGGATAATTCT
>PKSZ01000697.1 GCA_002869425.1 Marinilabiliales bacterium | reverse complement strand
CCATCCAGGTTGCTCGCTTTTGTTGTTTTAAGCATTAGCATCTTAAACTTCATTCTTATATCTTCCAATATTGGTTTGAATTCAATAGGAAAGCAACTCCTGATACTGTTTGGACCTCTTTGTCTTGCAATTCCCCCATTATACTATTTTTATCTTAATTCTCTAACGATAAGTGATGCTAAGAACAACATCAGGCTGTCGTCGCATCTTATGCCTGCATGGGTAGTTTTGGCTTTAAACCTGATTTCTTATATTATAATTGTAAACACAAACAACAGTCTAACAGATATAGCTTATGTTGTTTTTTCCTATAGTACCATATTGTCGATGACTGTTTTTTTTGCGGTTTCCAATATCGTATATATTATTCTTGCCTTCAAACTATTCAAAGCACACAACAAAAAAATAAAAGATCTCTTTTCGTTTGAAAAAACCATCAATCTAAAATGGTTGAAAAGTGGGTTCTGGATATATCTTTTGTTTATTCTTTCCATTTATATTACACAATCCATTGATTCTGAATATAATTCATTGGCTCTCGACCTCATTATTATTGCTTTTTTTATTGCTTCTGCACAGGTAGGCAAGAATTTTATGCAAAAACACATGCTTCTGATTCAGGAAGATCAGCAAAAACTAGTTCATACAATTAAAACCAGGGATGGAGAAAATGGAGAAAATGGAGAAAATGGAGAAAATGGAGAAAATGGAGAAAATGGAGAAAATGAAGTAAATGCAAAAAATGTAGATAGTGAAAACAAGAAAAATGCGGTTGCGGAAATGACGCAGCTTGTTGAGGCTTTCCATTCAATTATGGAGCAGGATAAGCTTTACCTGAAAAAAGATTTAACCATTTTTGAAGTTGCAGATCAACAAAACATTAGTTATAAAATGCTCTCCAGGGCAATCAATTCGATAGAAAATGAAAACTTTGCTACGGTTGTTAATAATTACAGGCTGAAAGAGTTTTTAAACTTGCATTCTGAAGACAATAGAGAAAAATATACCATCGAAAGTATGGCCAAAATGGCTGGATTTAATTCAAAATCCAGTTTTAATTCATTTTTTAAAAAGAAAATGGGATCAACTCCAAGCCAATATTTCAAGCTTAAAAATTGATTTAACATCCCGTTTTTATTGATTTTTAGCCTTTTTTCGTACGATTTTCCTCTTTCCGTACTTCTTCTTACCCGTAAAAATTGAAACGACTTACTGTGTAAAGTAAATTTGATGTAAATCTTAATGAAACATTTTCATTTTGTTAATCATATTTAATATACAGATCTATATTTTAATATTCATAAATATGCAAAAATCAATTGGCAAATTATTTATCATTTTCAGTCTTTCTTTTGTTTTCACAGGGGCATTTTCGCAAACATTAGAGAATTCTGAAAACACAAAGCATCTGGCAAGTTATTCAAAAGGCAATCATAGTGAAATCATGCCCAACATTAGCTGGCCCATTCAGTCGATAAGTGCAAATGGTAAATACCAATATTCTGTACCTGTACTGATTTCTGACCTCCAATTATTTGAAACCTCTGATGGTAAAATAGCGAAAGTGGAATTAAATGCAAGTCTGGCAGATGTATTCCTGGTGAATGATAATGGAAAAATCAACTTGTATATTTCCAGTTATTTTCCTCCTTCAAATGAAAAACTGCTCTCTACCCTGTTTTACGAGTTGGGTGTTGAAAACATCTTACTGGAAGGTAACAAAACAGATGTAATAAGTTATACTAACGATTACAAAAAACTAGCGCACAAAAAACTAAGAGAAACAAGAATTTACTTAACGGAATAACATGAAACAAAAACTAATCACCATATACTTTATTGTGCTGGCAATATCGATTCAGGCACAAACATTTACAAACAGTACCGGATATAGTATCCCAAGCTCTACATCAACCTGCATACCGGTTACAGTAAGCGGCGTAGGAACTCTTTCGGATGCTTATGGATTGGAGCAGGTATGCATAGATTTGAGCATTTCTGCAACTTACGACATGTATATTTCACTTAAAGCTCCGGATGGCACTGAATATTATATGTACTATCATGATGGTTTTGTTGCAGGATCAGACTATTCAGTAACATGCTTTAATTCCAACTCCTCTAACCCGATATGGATTGGTTCACCTCCATACAATGGAACTTACCAGCCGGAAACCAACCTGGGTGTTTACAACAATGGAATGGACGCAGACGGTACCTGGTACGTATGTTTTGATAACGATGGAAGCTATACAGGAACTTTATCAGAAGTTTCCATTACCTTTTCCAATTCACCTTCCACTGCCTGTGGTGCTCTGGCAACAGACGACTGTTCTGCTTCGCCACTAATCTGCGATTTTGATGGATATTGTGGAACAACTTCAGCAGCCTATACAGTTGCAACAGGAGAAGATGCAAGCATTTCGGGCTGTGGTTATAGCCTAAATAACAATTCATGGATTCAATTTGTGGCTGGAGGAACCAGTGTTACTATTGATGTAGTTGTTGAAGACTGCGAACATGATGCAGATGGTGACCCGACAACTACACCGGGTGTACAATTTGGCGTTTGTGAATCTTCTAACTGCAGTAGCTTTACCAATATTGACTGCGGTCCATCAAACCCATTATTCGGTTCACATTCAATGACTTTCTCTGGTATAACTGCTGGTACAACATACTATTTAATGATCGACGGTTATGCCGGTGATGTATGCAATTATACTTTCTCTGTGGATGGTTCATCAGGTGTATCTGTTGTTGAAATAGACCAGGGTGATACCATGGCCGCCTGCGTAGGTGACGATGTAACACTTTCAGCACCAAGTTTACCTGGCGTAAGTTATGAATGGAACTGGGGAAGTAGCACAGATACAGGATCATCTATAACCATTTCCAATATTAACCCACCTTTAAATGTTTCATTGGTAAGTAGTGGTGTATGCAATAACAACACCGATCAAATTAGTATAACGCTAGAAAGTGATTGCTGTTCAGCAAATGCAGGTAACTGGGAATAAAATGAGACTCATAATTCTAATAATAATTTTTATTACTTCCTATTCGCTGGCAAAGGCCCAATGCGCAGGAACAACCATTGAATCAGAAGATTTCAGCTCTCAACCTTCAGGCTGGACATATGGAACAGGCTGGCAAAACGGAGTAAGTACTTCCGGAACATATGATATTGAAGGCGATTTAAGTAGCACCAGCTCCAATGGAAACTATGCTTACATTAATGATGGCAACGATATAGCATCCTATCCTAACCAAACAATTAGCTCTCCATCGTATGATGTAAGCTCCTACTCTACTGTAACACTCAGCTTTAGGTATATTCACAGAATGTATGGTGGTTCTTCATTTACTGTTGAAGTATATGATGGAAGCAGCTGGGTTAGTATCGGAAGCTATGATAACGGTGTTGACTGGGAAAACATAACGGTAGATGTTTCTGCCTACATTAATGCCAGTTTCCAGGTGCGTTTTACATATGATGATAATGGAGACTGGTGCTATTACGCTGCACTGGATGATTTTGAACTATGTGGAACAACTTCAGGGGGCTCATCTGGTGCTTGCGGAAGTGGTTATACCGAACTATTAAATGAAGATTTTGAATCGGGAACTTTTCCTCCAACGGATTGGACAAGCATTCAAAATGGCGATCCTGCCGGCTGGACTTCTTCCACTACACAATCTCATTCATCTTCTCATGCTGCATTTCACAATGATAACAATGTTACAAGTGGTTGCGATGACTACCTTATGTCTGACATACTGGATCTTACAACTGCTACAGATATTCAGTTAACATTCTGGTCTTACGTGAACTACAGTTCTTCTGCTGAAACTCATGAAGTAGTTGTTTCTACTGATTTATCAAGTTTTACTTCAGTGTATAGTACAATTACAAGTGAAGATACCTGGGATGAAGTAAACATCGATTTATCAGCCTATGCTGGAAGTCAGATTTATATTGGTTTTCACTATACTGGTGATTTTGCAGCAGAATGGTATGTTGATGATGTGGTAGTTTGTGCAAATTCTTCTTCTGCTCCTACTGATTGCGATTCATACGATGGTAGTTTTGATGTAAGCACCATTGGATACCATACGGAAAGTGGTTATTCGCACGATTATATCCTGGTTAGTGAATCGAGCAACCTAATTCTTGAAATAAACTCAACGGGGTCTTTTTCAGGTCTTTCAGTGGGTTCATATTACATTTATGCAGCAAATTATGAAGATCCCGCCCCTGGAGTTCTATCAGTTGGTTCTGATTGGGCTGATGTTGAAACGTATGCTGCCACTACCTCCAATTGCTTTGATTTAAGCTCATCATACCGAGGAAAAGCATTGAATGTTTGTACAGAAGATGACGTATGCGAGCCCGATGATATTGTGGTTTCTTCAGAAAACTATACAAGCGATGCTGGATATTCTCAAACCTATGTACTCGTTTCTTCTGGTAATATTCTCAGTTCTAATACATCGGGGGTTTTCACCAGTGCGGAATACGGTTCTGCAGGAACATTTCAAATATATGCTGTGAATACAGAAGATACGGATGTTACAAATGAACTTGCTGATGATGGTCTTTGGCAGGATATCCCTGACCTTGAAACCTCTGGTTCCTGTGTGAAAATTTTAGGTCCAAGAAATATTGATGTTGTTTCTGTTAGCTTATCACCATGCACTACTCTACCTGTTGAATTAACAGATTTTACTGCGATCTGTGAAAACAATAGCATTTTATTTAATTGGCTAACCATCAACGAAATAAACAATAACTATTTTACCCTGGAAAAAAGTATGGATGGCAAACTATGGATGCATGAAAAAACCGTTTTCTCAACAGCTAATAAATCAGGAGAATATTCACATAAACTGGAAGATGATACGGATTACCTGTATTTCAGATTATCACAAACAGATTTTGATGGTAAAACAAAGATTCTAAAATCTATCTATAATGAGTGTATATCAAATAATCAGGTTCAAATTTCCAATGTATTTTTTAATGAAGGAATACTGGAAGCACAACTTAATTATGTTGATGACACCGAATACACATTTACAATAACCGATATGAGGGGAAAACAGGTAAAACAAGAAACAATACAATATTCAGATAAAATCAACTCTATTAAAATAGTTACAGGAAATCTACCTTCAGGAATATATAACTTATTTGTATTTTCAGATTACGGAAATCATTCCAAACAGTTTTATATAGGAAACTAATCAAAAATTATAAGAAAGGGTCTCAAGATTGAGATTAATCAAACAAAAATGAGACAGCAAAGTCGGTTGGTTAATCATTTTTTTGAATTCTTTGTGGTAACGGCAGGATTTGAACCTGCAAGCCTTATTATTTCGGCTCACCTGGTCGCAATTTATTTCAATTGCTTCGATACCAGTAATATAGTACCAATATTCATGCCATGAATAAACAAATTACTTATTATTTTATACAGAAGCTGCTTAGCGAAAGGTTCTACTGTCGGTTTTAAATCATAATATTCGCTACTTCATGCAACCATTCAACAAACCAATCCAACTGACATAAAGCGAGAAACAACAAATCAAAACCGAGACCGAACATAGCACCAACTGGAACGGTTCT
>PKSZ01000258.1 GCA_002869425.1 Marinilabiliales bacterium | reverse complement strand
TATCTTGACTTTACAGGACAATAACAATATTGATAAACCTAATGTGTATAAGATTAATTTGTTCATTTTAAAATGTTTTTACCAATGATCAATAACAATATAGTTGAAAAGAAAAAAATATATTCTCCTAAAGAAATATTAAAAGCCCTGAATCAGAAAATTTGTGAAACGCTTATTGATCATTCAGAGAAATTTACCGGAAAAGATGGCATGGATGTTTCAATGATATTTATGGACAATATTGAAAACAAAATTATTTTTGCAGGAGCTAAAAACCCACTATATCTAATAAGAAATAATGAATTAATAATATTTAAAGGTAGTTCCTTTAGTATTGGAAATTCTGCAGATATAAGCAAAGTTATAATTGAAGAGTACACCATCGATATAAAAAAAGTAGATATATTTTATATGTTTAGTGATGGTTATGCAGATCAAATTGGAGGAACAGAAGGAAAGAAACTAAAATATAACAGGTTCAGAAATCTTTTACTGGATATTCATCAACTTCCTCTTAATGTGCAAAAAGATAAACTCGAAACTTATATTAAAGACTGGCAGAATCCGGATTCCCGGAATTCGTATGAACAAATAGATGATATTTTGATTGTTGGTTTTAATATTTAACTTTGGTGAAAAATCAGATGATGTACAGATTATTAACAATTATTTGCTTTGTCTTGATTCTCTTTTCTTCTTGCTCTAAGGAACAATATGAGCCTGTAACAATCTCAGGGACAGTAATTGATGAGCAACAAGCAATCCCCGTACAAAATGTAACCGTAAAATTAAAGGTTCAAAAACTAGAATCAGGTGCATATAACGCAAACTATTCTACTTTAATGGCATTACCTACCAACAAAGACGGTAAGTTTACCTTTACTTTTAAAGCATCCTATTATGCCAGTTACAAACTGATTCTTGAGAAGGACAACTATTTTGACAAGGAAATAGAAATTAATCCTGACCTGATTGTCAAAGGACAAGACTATAACGAAGATTACTATATTACACCTGCTGCCTGGCTAAGTGTTCATATTTTAAATCTTTATTCTTATGATGAAACAGATAGCTTTTCATATTCTTTAAGTGGAGACCTTCCCCTATGCATGGAATGTTGTACAGGCACAATGCAGACATATGAAGGAATGAGCATTGACAATACTTCTGTATGTAAAGTAAAAGGAAATTCTGACATCAGCATTATCTGGACTAAAACAAAAAACCACATAACTGAATCGGGTATTGCTACTGTATTTTGTGCAGTATTTGACACCAGTTCGTATGATCTTTCCTATTAGATTGCATTTCTTATCTGTTGAATAATTACCCAATTTATTTACGATTGCCAAGGAAATGTTTTAAGTTTGTTTCTTGATATCAATAATAATAGCAGATAGCGGATGCCAAGCCTGGATGCCATCATTGTAATTATCGGAATTATCTTTATTCTCATTTCGTTGTATACAGATATAATGGGGCCGGCGCTTACATTTCTTGTAGTAATCATAACATATGGTTTTGCTGGTATATTAAGCCCTTCAGAAATATTAACGGGTTTCGCCAACGAACAAATAATGGTTATTATTATGCTCCTGCTGCTGGGTGATATAATCAGGAGAACTGCAGTAATTGAATTTATCTTTGACCGGCTATTTATTGGTGCAAAATCATACAAAGGCTTTATGGGTAGGATGATGATGATTGTAGCAGGTTTTTCTGCCTTCCTGAATAACACACCCCTTGTTGCACTGATGATGCCTTATGTAAATAACTGGTGTAAGAAAAATAATTTTTCTCCATCAAAATTCTTAATGCCCTTATCGTTTGCTGCAATCCTTGGCGGTTGTGCAACCCTTATTGGTACATCGACCAACCTAATCGTCAATGGATTGGTAATTGACTGGGAAAAAGGCGACTTACCTGAATTACACCTTTTTGATTTTGCATATGTTGGAATACCTATGATCGTGATTGGATTCTTGTATATTCTCTTTATCGGAGAAAAATTGCTTCCAAAAAACAAACCTTTAGGACAGGCATATTCAGGAAAAGAAGCACAGTATGTATTTGAAGCTCAACTTCGCAAGGGCTCACATCTTATCGGATTGCAATTGGAAGAAAGTGGTCTTAGTTCAATGGAAGGAGTTGAACTAATTGAAATTCAAAGAGGTGACAATAAGTTACATAATCACAATAAAGAAACAATACTCAACGAAGGCGATGTTTTATTTTTTGCTGGCTATTCAGAATCCATTGGAGATATTTTAGATCCAAAATCAGGATTAACCTTTAGTGAAGTGGGTGCTTTTCATAAAAAATCGCATACAGAAATAGTTGAAGTGGTTGTTTCTCAAAACTCTACATTGATCAATAAAAGAGTAAAAGAAATAAACTTTAGGGCTAGATTTGATGCTACATTGCTTGCCATACATAGAAATGGTGAAAAGCTTACCGGAAAAATATCAAATCTTAAAATTAAAGCAGGGGATGCCCTGTTAATGCTCGCAAGTGCCGATATTACAAAAAGAACAAGCCCTCAGGAATTCTACTTTATATCCAAAGTAAAAGATATTAAAAAGTTTAAATTTTATAAACTCTTCATACTTCTTGGAGGAACGGCAGCTGCAATAATATTATCTGCACTTGGCTTTATTTCTTTGTTTATGGCACTGGCTATTCTCCTGATTTTATCAATGGCTTTGAAGCTTGCCAATCCAAAAGATCTTTCCAGAAGTATCGACTACAACCTTGCCATCATTATTGCCCTTTCTTTATCATTAGGAATAGCGATGGTAAAAACAGGTGTAGCAGACATGATATCACAAACCGTTACACACCTGCTTGAGCCGCTTGGAGGTGTAGGTTTATTGACGGGTTTATATATTATTACAGCAATCCTGGCAGCATATATAACAAACAAAGCAGCTGTTGCGATATTATTTCCCATTGCCATAACATCTGCCACTCAAATGGGTCTGAATCCCATGCCTTTTATACTGGTAGTTGCTTTTGCAGCTGCTGCAAATTTCATGACACCTATTGGCTACCAAACCAACCTGATGGTTTATGGTCCCGGAAGATATTCTTTTAATGATTTTATGAAAGTTGGTGCCCCTTTAACATTCCTATATATGATAGTTACAGTTGGCATACTTAGTTATATGTATTTATTATGATTGCTGAAAAAGATTTATTTAATGCTATAAAAGCCTCCATTTTTGCAGGTGAAGCCATTCTTGAAATCTATAAAAAAGATTTTGATGTTGAATTAAAGAGTGACCTGAGTCCCATAACTACGGCAGATAAAGCAGCTCATAAAATTATTATGGATATTCTTACTGAAACTGAAATTCCAGTATTAAGTGAAGAAGGCAAAAACATTCCATACGAAGAAAGATCTGCATGGGAAACATTCTGGTTGGTAGATCCGCTGGATGGAACAAAGGAGTTTATTCATAAAAATGATGAATTCACTGTCAATATTGCACTAATACATAAGAATATACCAACAGAAGGAATTATTTATGTTCCTGTTTTCGACGAGTTGTATTTTACTTTTCAGGGGCAATCGTACAAACTGTCATCAGCAAAATCTGAATTAACAGATAATATAAGTGAGCTTGTTGATAAAGCATCAAAATTACCCTTGTATGAGAATAATGATAGCTTTAAGGTTGTTGCAAGTCGTTCTCATTTGAATGAAGATACAAGCAATTTTATAGAACAAATAAAAAGAATATTTCCCAATGCAGAGACTACCAGTAGAGGCAGTAGTTTAAAAATTTGTATGATTGCAGAAGGAAATGCGCAGGTATATCCGCGTTTTGGTCCCACTATGGAATGGGATATTGCTGCTGGACATGCTATTGCGATAGGTGCCAAAGCAACAATTTTTAAAATGCCCGGATATGAAACTTTATTGTACAATAAGGAAAATCTACTGAATCCTCATTTCATTGTATTTACTAAAAACCTAAAACCTGCAAATCTGAAATTATCTTAAGGATAAAGGCTTCTGTATCAAATGAATGATTATTGGTAAAAACGGGCATTCCAATAATATCAGCGTGCGACACATTATCACCTACTGATCCTTTAAATTCACCCCATTTACAGGATTCTAAAGAAACCAAACCATCATTATCACCTTCTTCACTATACATTATTTGCCACATTTTTTGCCAAAGCTTACTGGGATAATCCTTGCCAATTGAAGAACCATAACTTTGATAATATACTCCTTCCTCATCCTTTACTTTTGAATTAAATTCAGCCATATACTCAGGAGTAAGCTGTTTTCCGGCTTTATAGCTATCTGGCATGATATCTCCATACATTCTTGCAGCAAAATCAACAAAACCTGTAATTGTCTGATTGTTTTTTAATATACTATCCATTACTACTGATGCCATATAGCTCCCCCGATGTGGTGTAGATATTGTAGTTAGAGATGCTACTTTGTCTTCCATATTCAAAACAGAAATCATATATCTGGCTTCTATTCCTCCTTTGCTGTGGGCAATAATATTAACTTTTTCAGCCGTCGTTTCTGTAAGAATTTCATTTATTCTTTGCTGTAATATATGTGCATTTTCAGCATGTGTATTATAAGAATCATGCCCTGAAAGAAATACTTGTATATCATTCTTTTTTAAAATATCAGGAATATCACCCCAATATTCATACATCTTAAAATCATCCCTTATCGCAATTCCGTGAACAAGAACTACAGGGTATTTCAACTTAATTGTATCGGCAAAGGCATTACAAAAAGTAAGCAAGATCATTGATATCAATAAAACTCTGCTCATAAGCACCTAAATATTATGCAATATAACATAAAGACATTTAATGGTTAAAGAAAAACTATCAATAAATTAGTTTGAAATTAATTCAAAAAAATAAATAGTAAAATGGAGTCACTTCCTGAATCAATCCAGAAATTGATAAAGCTAATTGAAGCTAAAGATTATATTGACAATTCAATGGTTAAAGAATATTTGCTGGAAGCAAATATTAAAAAATCGGATTTGCAGCAATTTGCAACATTTGACCATCCGGTAAATGAATCATATGGTAGAAGACCAATTTACGATAATGGGAATTTTAAAATTGTAATTGTTACTTGGAATCCGGGAGATTTCAGCGCCATCCACAGTCATGGCTATGTTGATTGGGGTATAATTAGATATTTTGGTGAAGGTCAAAGAAATGTATATCATCTGGAAGATGATCTAATCAGCATGATTGCATCTGATATTATGGCAAATGGTAGTTACGAAGAGATCACCAGTGATTTGATTCATCAAACAGGGAATAATTCTGATGAGCCTATATTTACGCTACATGTTTATGGATCAAACAGAAAAGAAAACAATATTATGGATGATACCGAGGTTTTTGATATTGTTAGAAATAAAACCCATTTTACAGATGGTACGGCATTCCTGAACCTTGCCAGTAATCTTATTGCCAGGACAGACAAATGTCCCCATCCGGATAAAGATACGTTTTTTTACAACTGTATACTTGAATTACAATACTTTAACAGACAAGAATATTGCAAAAATATAAAAGACAATATTGATTACATACTGAATAATATGTCTGATTATTATATTTAGTATTAGTGAC
>PKSZ01000261.1 GCA_002869425.1 Marinilabiliales bacterium | reverse complement strand
TTATAATAGACCTGAAATTGATTCCTTTTTATTCAAAATGAAATCATTAATATGAAAATTGATAAGCAATAAAAGTTACAAGCACATTGCATAAAAAAGGCCACCTTTAAGGATGGCCTTTTGCATTATATTCATGTATTCTTTTTCTTAATTGTTTCCAAGAATCAAAGGTAGTCCTTCACTGTTTCCAACCACAACAACTTTTGAGTTTGGTGATTCCGCCAACTTCAATGTTGCTTCAATTCCTCTCATTTTCAAAAGTTCTGGTGTTAAAGAGCTATTGATAATAGCATTTGCTTTTGCTTCACCTTCCGCCTGAATTTTTTTCCTCTCTGCTTCACTCTTCTCTTTTTCAAGTTTAAACTGATAAGCCAAAGCTTCCTGCTCTTGCTTTAGTTTTGTCTCAATCGCCTGCTTTATGTCTTTTGGAAGATTGATAGAACGAATTAAAAGTGCTGTCATAAAAATATTATTTTCCTCCAGCTTCTTACCTGCTTCATCAATAATAGTCTGCTCTACCTCTGATCTTTTAGTAGAATATATTTCTTCTGCTGTGTATCTACCAGCAACTTGTCGTACTGTTGATCTGACTTCCGGAATAACAAGCGTATTTACAAAGTTTAATTTAAAGTTCTCATACAAGTAGCCCAGTTTTGATTCAACTGGTCTGTATCTAACCGTAACATCAATATTTACAGACAAGCCATTCTTGTCTAAAACATCCATTGGTTCTTCACTCTTTTGCTCTTCAACATTGAATATATACATATTATTCCATGGTGCAATAAAGTGATAACCAGAACCATATACATTTTCCTTATCCAATTGAGTAGTCCATGGTCTGAAAATAATTCCACGTTCGGTAGGCTCCATTTTAATAATCATACTACTCCCGAAAAGCAGTAAAACAACTATAATAATTCCAGCAATTATTGCTGCCGGTACAAATTTTTTAGGCATAATTTTTTGTTTTTAGTTTGAAACAAAGGTATATGAAATATTTCAATTAGTGAAGAAAGAAAATGACGAAACTACCTAATAACTGTAACTGATCCTATTTCAGTATGCTTCTTAGAATCACGTTCATTCTGGTATTTATATGTGCAAACCCAGGTGTATACGCCTGTAGTTGCTCTTTTTCGTCCTTTGATACGTCCATCCCATGCATGATCAGGATTGAAGCTTTCGAAAACTTTTTCACCCCATCTATCCAAAATAACCAAATGGAATCCACTTTTACTAATGCCATGAGCATAAACTCTAAATTTTCTGTTCTCTGCAACATCTCCTTCAGGAGTTATAGCGTTGGGAGCATAAAATGTATGCGTATCTTCAATCGTAATATTTGCATATGCAGTATCCACGCATCCATAATCAGTATATGTAATTAATTCCACCTCATAATCATCCGGATATGGCAGATATTCATGAACAGGACTATAATGGTCAGACTGTTCTCCATCACCAAACGACCAAAGGCAATAATCAAACCCTTCTGAATAATTCTCAAAATTTATGTAAGGGCTAACCGTATTTGTTTCTTTTGGTTCCGGTACAAATACTGCAATTGGATTTGGATAAACTGTAATATAATCATACAGTGTATCAATATTAACGCAACCGGAATCAGATGTTACTTGTAAAGATATATTATATGAACCCGCTTCATCAAAAGTATATTCAGGATTCTTGGCAGAAGAAAAACCATTATCACTATCACCAAAATTCCAAAGGTGCCGCTGCCCCCTGTCTGGTGTAAGATCAAAAAAGTCAACAGTTAAAGGAGCGCAATCAGCTGTATTACCTGCCCATACATTTATTTGCGGCAATTGATTTACCAAAACCAAAATACTATCCTTCGCTTCATTACATCCATCTGTAACTTTAACTGTGTGATAACCTGTTGAATCAGCATATATTTCCAAAGGTGGATTAAAACCCTCATTTTCATAATACAACATATATGGACCACCTGTTCCTCCAGTGTACCCTACCGTAATAAGCACTTTATCACCCTCGCAAACATAATTCTCATGCATACTCAGATTCATACTAATTTCAGGAAAAGTATTAATAAGTACCGTATCAGGAATAGCATAACACCCCATTGCATCCAGGGCTGTACCAATATATTCCATTGATTGTTGAGGGTTTACAGTAATTGTTTGGTCTGTTGCTTGTGAATTCCAAAAATACGAATAGGGTTGTGAGCCTCCTGAGACAGCCATTGAAATGGTTACGGATTCATTATGACAAACATAGCCGGCATTGGAAGCTGATGCTGAAACTGTAAATGCATCTGGTTCATTAATGTAGAAACTCGTATCTACAGAACATTGATTAGCATCCGTAAATGTAAGGGAATATGAACCCTCCGATAAATTATGTAAATCCTCGGTATTTTCACTGTTACTCCATTGAAAAGTAAAAGGATTCTGGGCATTACTGACTGAAATATCGATATCTCCGTCGGTCTCACCATAGCAAGTTACGTCTTGTACAACAGCGTTGATATCAGGCATATGAGAAGGATCATCTACATAAACAGTTACAGAGCTGGTTCCTGAACAATCATTATCTGAAACCGTAAGATCATACGTAGTTGTTACTACAGGTGAAACAGAAATCGATGAAGTAGTCTCATTAGTACTCCATTCATAATAGATTCCACCTGAACCATGCAAGCTTACCTGAGTTCCTTCACAGATGTACTGATCGGCACCTGCACTTACATTTAAACTTCCTGTTACTGCAACCAAAACATCATCTGTATCTGTACATCCGAATTGATTGGTAACTGTTACAGTATATGTCTGCGTAGAATTTACCTGAATGTTAATCTGACTACCTGAGTCTCCGTTACTCCAGAGATAAGTATCTCCTCCTGTAGCCTGCAAATCAATATGGGTTCCGGCTGCACAAACAGAAGTATCTCCACCAGCATTGGCAACAGGATTTGGATATACTGTAACATCAACACTTCCAAATGAATGGCAGTCAAATTGATTGGTTATAATTACTGAATAATTTGTATTTACTAATGGGCTTACAGTAATGGTTGAAGTAGTGCTGCCATCTGACCAAACATATGTATCATTTGTAGTACTGGTAACAGTGAGATCAACAGCATTTCCTTCACAAATATCCTGATTATCTGTAATGGAAATATTGGGAACCGGATTTACCGTAACCTCTACTGAATCAATACCTGAACAAGTTCCACCATCATCAACCGTAAGATAATAAACAGTTGTAGATAAAGGGCTTACAGTAATCGATTGATCTGTATCTCCATTACTCCATTGATAATTAACTCCACCTGAAGCTGTAAGTATTGTGCTTGCTCCTTCACATATATGTGCATCCCATCCTGCATCTGCCACCAGACTGGAAGAAATGGTTACAACAACTGAATCGATATCTTCACATCCCAGATCATCGGTAACTGTTACAATATATTCTGTTGTAGCAGAGGGAGAAACTGTTATTTGCGATGTTGTCTCAGAATTGCTCCATACATATTCCTCTCCTCCTGATGCTTGTAGAGAAACTTGTCCTCCACAAGTTACAACATCATTACCAGCATTGGCAAAATCTGCCTGACTTACACTAATATATGTACTATCCAACGATACACACAATGAAGCATCTGTTACTGTAACGTAAACATATTCAGAAGTTACTGGCATGTAAGATATTTGTGAAGTTGTTTCTCCTGTACTCCATACATATCCGATACCATTAAGAACCTCCAAGTCAATACTTTGACCATTACATACACTTAACGAATCTTGCAAACCCGGATCAGGACCATTGTTAAAAGTAACTGTTACTTCAGTAGAATCTGAACATAGACCATTGGTAACCAACCATTCAAACACATAGGTTCCCAACTGATCAACGATTACTGTTGCATTTGGGTCTGTATTACCGGAAGGGAAATTAATATTTGACGAAGGACCTGAAACCAGACTCCACTCTCCTGTTCCTTGACCATTAAGTGTTGTTTGATATCCACAGGCTGAGAAATAATTTTGATCAACCAAAGCCTGCGGATTTTCATTAAATGTTATTTCAACTGTATCTGAAGCCGTGCAGGATGCTGCATTCGTAACAGAATAAACAAATTCATAAACACCATCAGCATCAACAGTCACTGTAGCATTTGGATCAGTAGATGAAGGACTCCATCCTGATGCGCTGGAAGGCCCACTGATTTGTGTCCATAATCCACCATCAGAACTTGATGCCGATAAATTATAATCATATCCACAAACATTGTCATCGTTTCCTGCATTGATTGTTGGATTTGTGTTAACTGTTACGTTTACATCACCGGTTCCTGTACAGCCACTGCCATCACTAACAGTTACACTATAGCTTGTACTACCGGATGGTGTATCTGATAAAGTTGATCCGGTCTGTCCATTATCCCATATATAATTGACACCTCCTGATACAGTAAGTGTAATTTCTTCACCTTCGCACACATCCAAATCCGGACCTAAATCAGCAGTAAGAGTAGCACTTACAGTAACCAAAACTGAATCAGAGTCGGAACAAGTACCATTACTAACAGTAACAATATATTCCGTTGTGCTAACTGGTGTGACTGTTATTGAAGCAGTTGTTTCTCCATTACTCCATAAATAATCTCCTGAAGGAGATGCATTTAACGTTACACTACCAGAACAAATATTAACATCTTCACCGGCATCAGCATCGGGCGTAGCATTCACATTTACATCAACTGACGCTGTAGAAGTACAACCAGAAAGGTCAGATACTGTTACAGAATATGTAGTATTGGTGTTCGGTTGAACTGTATGACTGGAACCTGTTGCCAAACTACTATCCCATAAATAGTTATCTCCACCAGAAGCTGATATTGTAACATTTTCACCTTCACAAATAGTTTGATTGGCTGATATTGTAACTAAAGGAGCATCATTTACTGTAATAATAATATTATCTGTACCTGAACATCCATTAGCATCTGTTACAGTAACAGAATAGGTTTGATCTGCACCTGGTGTTACATCAATTGATTCCGTTGTTTCTCCTGTACTCCAGTTATATATATTACCTGATCCAGCCGAAAGTGTTACAGTCTCACCATTGCATATGCTTTGATCTGTTCCCAAATCCACATTCAAAGAACTACCAATATCCACCTGCACACTTCCAGTAGATTCACATCCTTCAGGAGTGGTTACAGTAACAGTATAGGTAGTTGTTGAAGCAGGAGAAACTGTAATTGATTGTGTTGTTTCTGAAGTAGACCACAAATATTCAGATCCTGCATTTTCTGCATCGAGTGTAATATTGCCTCCTGTACAAATTGTTTGGTTTGATCCTAAATCCACAACCGGAGGTAAGACAACTTCCACATGCACACTATCTACACTTGTATAACCACAACCATCTGTACTGGTAACGTAATAAGTTGTACTAACCAGAGGATCTACATAAGGTGTTGGATCTGTCAAACTTGATATATTGTAATCAGGCGACCATTGATAATTACCTCCTGCACCTGCACCAGCACCTTCAATAAAAGTACCATCTCCTTCACAAATTGAAACCGTATCTTGTGGAACTGTATTTGTCTGCACACAAACAATATGCTGATTAAAAAACAT
>PKSZ01000677.1 GCA_002869425.1 Marinilabiliales bacterium | reverse complement strand
TTTTCAAATTCTACGTTATATACATATGAGGTCTGGTTTGCTAATATTTTTTGTAAGCATTTTGATGGTTTCACAATATGCATATGCACAGAAGAAACATGGAACGATTACTGTTCGCAAGAAATACAAAGTAGATGTTGTGAACATTCGGAAAGAATCTATTCGGGGTAGTCGACTTCAGAAACTTGATAGTGTAAATCGGATGCCTGAATTACTGGACAAAGGAGCAGGTCTGGTGAAGTTTACAGAAGATTGCTTTCGGGATCAAAAACCCCAAAATGGTAATGAATTGAATTTGGTTTGGGGGATTGACAATCGCAGGATTTTGACATTTGTTGAAGAAAGCAATGCTCCGGAAATCGAAAATCAGGTTCGACTGATAGAAACATACCTGTCCAATAATATTGATAGCACTTTTCTTACAAGTAATGCATTTGTGTACGTTTTAAAACTGAAATTTATTCCTGAGAAATAAAACAGATGATAAACATAGAGCAGGAAATATTGATTATTGAAAAAGCAAAGACAAATCCCCAGGCATTTGAAGTCTTATATAATGAATACTTTGAAGCCATATTCAGATTTATATACCAGCGAACAGATACAATTGATGAGGCGAAAGATATTACTCAACAGGTTTTTGTTAAGGCAATGAGTAAGATCCATAACTACACACATAAAGGATATCGGTTTTCATCATGGCTATACAGAATTGCATATAATGAATTTGTCGATGCATGTCGTAAGCAGAAAGTTTGTCAAACGGTTAACATAGATAAAAAAGCGATAAGAGAATTATATTCTGATGAGAATAGTGAATCAAATGAGGAATTGATAGAAATACTATATAAAGTTCTTGATGATTTGCCTCAGCAAGAATTGATTTTAATAGAAATGCGTTTTTTTGAGAAGCGATCATTTAAAGAGATTGCTGATATTTTAAGCATTACCGAGAGTAACGCAAAAGTAAAAACATATAGGTTGTTGGATAAGATAAGGGAAGAAATTCAGAAGAAAGGAGTTTGCTATGAATCGTAAGTATCGATATAACAGGAAAGAACCAACTTCCAGTGAGATAAAGAATCTTAGGAATTTTAATGAAGTTAAATCAAAGTTTGAAAATCAATCTATTCCCAGGAAACGGAGTAGCAAGTTTTTAGGTAAGAACCAGACTTTCTATTTATCTGTAATTTTTGTGACCATAGTTAGTTTGGGCCTGTATTACATATTGAATAATATACAAAAGCATCCAGAAATAACTGATTTAGAAAATCATGAACAGTTGGATTTTAGGATGATAGATCCGCCATTAGAAAACATTGATATCGATTATACAAAGTTTGTGATGGAAAGTGCTTCAGATTCAGGATTTTATATTTCTCCCAGGGGTACAAAGCTTAGAATTCCTCCCGATTGTTTTGTTTATCATGATGGTAAAAAAGTGGAGGGCGAAGTAGAACTGTATTTCAGGGAATTTCATGATCCTGTTGACTTTTTTGTAAGTGGGATTAATATGGAGTATGATACACTCGGGCAGAAAAAGATTTTTGAATCAGCAGGAATGATAGATATGCATGGAAAAAAGGATGGTCAAAATATTTTTATTGCTGAAGGAAAAGAGATTCATGTTTCCATGGCTTCTGCATGGAAAGGAAATCATTATAATGTGTATTATCTGGATACTGTCATGCAAAAGTGGGAATATCGTTTGAAAGATAAGGTCACTGATGCGAAATCTGTTCAAGAATCTCATACTATTTATTCACAGAATTATCAATTTAATTTTGAGGCTGATGTGGAAAGACAAATGCCTGATGATGAAACTATGCTAGAAATGAACAGGCAGTTAACTGAGGCTAAGCTCAATTATGAAGATCAGCAGGCACTGAGGCCAGAAGAGCCAAGGAAAGTATCTCCCGATCGTTATTCTTTTGATCTGGATATTAAGGAAGATGAATTTCCTGAATTGCAGGCGTATAAAGATGTTTGTTTTGAAGTGTTACCTGAACAGATGTTTACACCGAAGGTTTTTGAGACAGAGTGGAATGATATAAAGCTTGAGAAGGCAGATGAAGAACTCGTATATTTGGTAACGCTAAGCAATGATAAGCAAAAAAAGCAATATCGCGTTCAGCCGGTTTTCAAAGAAGAATCTTTTACTGAAGCAAAAAAGCAATACAATCAGCAGTTTGAAGAATATACAGCGCTATTGAAGGATAAACAAAGAAAGGTCGATTCCATTGCAGCTGTGATTAACAAAATGACTCGGAGAAATAAACTTCCTGCTAACGAAGTTGAAATGCAGGACACTGCCCGTGTTCTGCGAAATTCTAATTATGAGCAGGCTAGTTTGAATGCCTTGGTAACCCGTACATTTGCCATTAGTCAATTTGGCATTTGGAATAGCGATTTCCCTTCAGAGTATCCGAAAGGAAAAAACCTGACAGCAAGATTTGCACAACCGAACAATAGCAATCCAGGATTTAAAACCATATATCAGGCTGTTAACGATGTAAATGCTTTGTACAATTATAAACCTGACAGATATAATCAATTTAGTTATAACAAAAGAAAAGAAAATCTTTTGTGGGCAGTGAACAAATCCGGTAAGTTGTGTGTGTTCAGGCCTGAGAAGTTCGAAGATATTCCGGGAAAGGTAAAAAACTATACATTTGTAATGCAGGAATGCCCTACGGAGTTAAGTTCTGTAGAAGATGTAAAATCATTTTTAGATTTATGAGAAAGCTTTTACTGGCTGTAGTTTTTTTTACTTCAGGTTTTTTATTTGCCCAGGAGCCGGTGCATGGAACCATTTCAATCCGTAAACAACAGTTGGTAAATACAGTGAAGTCTGATAGCAATTTTTTATATCTGAAAAAACGAAATCCAGTAGTTATTCAAACAGATCCACCGGGTATTCATGTATACCTGGAAATGGATAATGCAGAATATTTTACTGATGGAAGAAGTCATTTTATTCTTCCTTCATCCACAGATTCAGTGGAGGTGGAAGTGAGATATAAAGATGGAAAGAAACGAGGACAATTGATTGGCAGACAATTGATGGCTGTGAAGGAGATAAAAAGGCCGGTTGCCCGTTTTGCCGGAAAGAGTGGTGGTGAAATAAGTATTAAGCTTTTAAATAATTCTTATGTAGTGGATATCGACTGGGCAGGATGTTTATATGAGTTTGGAGAAAAAGATAAAGTCAGGATTGTGAATTTTAGGTTGCTGTATCAGAAAGGAACGGCTAAATATCAAGCCGTTTCAAATGGCAACCGACTAACCATGAATCAGGCATCTATTATTGAAATGATGCGTGTTGGTGATCAATTTAAATTTGTTGATATACAGGCAGAGACACTAACAGGTGGTATTATAAAACTGGATGATCTCAAATTTAATATTGTGGATTAATCACGGGTGATTTCCTGTATGTACAAATCGATAAACTCTCTAACACAGGCCTTTCCACCTTTTCTGTTAAGTATAATATCAGCATTGCTTTTAACAATACTTACTGCATCTTTGGGACAAGCAGAAACACCAACAGCCTTCATTATTCGAAGGTCGTTAACATCATCTCCAATGTATGCCACATCTGAAGTTGAAATGTTTAATTCTTTGCACCAATCATTGAGAACTTCGAGCTTTTCTCTTTTTCCAACATAAATATGTTTCATTCCAAGAGCCTTAGCTCTTCTAACGACCAACTCACTGCTAAAGCTTGCACTTATTATCCCAACAGGAAAACCGTTTTTGCAGAGTGTTTTTATTCCCATTCCATCCTTGGTATGGAAACGTTTTAAATCGTCACCTTTTTCTGTGTAATACATGCCTCCATCCGTCATTACGCCGTCAACATCCAAAATCAGCATTTTTATACTTTTCTTGTATCTTTTTTCGGAAAGATTTTGCTTGCACAAGGCATCCATTGTAATATGAAAATAGCTGCTGATCTTTATAAGTTGCTCCATGTTGATTTTTTCAATAGAGCTCAGATCGTCCTGTGAAGTTGCAGTAGCAGCATTGAATTCCTTCCAGGAGAAGTTTTTGCTTTCTGTAAGAAGTTCGATATTATTGGAAAAGAAATTCATAAAAAACTTATATTAGTTGGTAACCTATGGCCTCACCAATTTTCAGGAGACTATCATAAAGGTTGATAAATTCTTTGTGATTCAATTGTTGTGATGCATCTGATTTTGCAACTGCAGGATTCGGATGAACTTCAATCAATAAACCATCAATGCCCATAGCAAAACAAGCCCGAGCAAGGTCTGGTACACCGTAAGCATAGCCCATGGCATGACTGGGATCTAATACAAGTGGTAAATTTGTATGTTCTTTCAAATATGCAGCTCCGCATAAGTCAAGTGTGAATCGTGTTTTGTTTTCGAAGGTGCGGATTCCTCTCTCGCAAAGTATTACTTGTTCGTTTCCTCCACTAAGAATAAACTCTGATGCTTGTACAAATTCTTGCAGGCTTGTACCAAAACCTCTTTTAAGCATTACGGGTTTATTTGCTTTTCCACAGGCTCTTAAAATACCATGATCGTACATGGATTTTGCGCCAATTTGTATTATGTCTGCATATTCAATAATGTCATGAACATGAGTGCTATCACGAACTTCTGAAATTATCTTAAGACCAAATTCATCTCTTATTTTAGCAAGAAGTTTTAGTCCATCCAATCCCATACCCTGAAAGCTGTATGGTGATGTGCTGGGCTTGTATCATCCTGCCCGTAAAATTTTGATGTTTTTCTCTTTAAGTAGAGTGGCCGATTTATAAATTTGCTCTTCACTTTCTACAGAACAAGGACCAGCCATCATTACTGTATTTTTTGTTGTACCGCCAAACTGAATATTTCCAAGGTCTATGGTTCTTTTTTCTGCTCGGTATTTTTTATTTGATAATTGCATGTCGTTATCAAGAACAAAAAAATCTGAACATTTTTGTTCTATATGCTTAGGTAATTCTTTTACAGAAGATGAAGTAATTAAAACATGCTTTACGCTGTCAGCAAAGTGAATTGCATGCATTTCCTGTGCAATATCCGTAACTTCTTTTTCGCTCAATGCTCTGCTTAAATGAATTATCATAATTCTCCTTTTACAAGATTTACAAATGTAATGGCTCCTGTTAATTCTCCATTATGGTTGGTTACAGGTAAATATGAAATGGGGAATTTTTGTTTCTTAACTATGCGAAGTAAATCAATAACAGTGAATTCTTCATTGGCTACCACGGGATTTCTATTGACCAGATCTTCAAGTACAACTTGATTCAGGTCGCTTGTGTTTTTTAACAAACCATTGCGCACATCTGCGTTGGTAATAATTCCTTTTAGTTTGGAATCCTGATCAGTGATCAATGTAAAACCAAGCTTGTAGTCTTCAATAGACTGAAGAATTTCTTTGAATGAGGCATCAGTTTCCTTCAGACTGGGAATTTCATCAACTTCACGCATGAAATCTTTTACCTTATATTTTGAGTCAATTTCGTTTACTTTGAGATTTAGCATTGCAATTCCAAGCTCTGACTCTTTGAAGAGATACGAGCCCGATACGGCAATGTCAACGCCTAAATTTCGTAAAATGAAAGAGACTTCTCCATTTACACCCCCATCCACATGTATATTTTTCT
>PKSZ01000213.1 GCA_002869425.1 Marinilabiliales bacterium | reverse complement strand
TCATACTATCTGCTGAAGCTGTACTCCAATTAAATGTATAAGGTGGCATTCCGCCACTTGGATGTACTTCGATCATTCCATCACACATTCCTGCACTACTCTCACCATAAACCATTTCATTGGCTACGATACCACAACCACCAGCTCCTGCTGTTTTCATTTCAAAAGAAAAATACTGCTCACAAGCGTTAGCATCTGTAATCGTTAAATCATACCAACCACTGCATAAGTTTGTGATCATACTATCTGCTGAAGCGGTACTCCAATTAAATGTATAAGGTGGCATTCCGCCACTTGGATGTACTTCGATCATTCCATCACACATTCCGGCACTGCTCTCATCTGTCATTACCTCATTGGCTACGATGCCACAACCACCTCCTGACATTACATCATAACTATGCTCAGACGAACATCCGTTTGCATCCGTAACTGTTAGTCCATAATTACCAGAACATAGAGATGAAACATCTTCAGTCATCTCTGTATTGGACCAGATATAAGAATATGCTGGCGTTCCACCGGATACTGTTATATCAATACCTCCATCACATGATCCGCTATCATCAGTGATCATATGATTTACCATAATTACTGAAGGTTCAGTAATTGTTACGAGTACAGAATCAGTAGCAAGCACCTGATCTGTAATCACAACAGTATAAGTTCCGGCCATTAACCCAGAGGCTGTTTGTGTTGTTTGTGACATTGGATCGTCCCACTGATAAGTATAAGGCGGGGTTCCTCCGGTTACTGCAAGCGTAACAGAACCATCTGAACCACCATTACAGGACACATCATCTTGTATATCAACAGAACCAACCACCTGTGCATTAACTGTTGCAATACACATAACCACAGTGATGAATAGTAATAGTTTTTTCATAAGACTATAATTAAATTTGTAATCTGATTATTATATTAAATCTAAAAAGAACGCAGCAAAAGTAATGATTAATGAATTGCAACTCAATGCTTAAAAGGTAAACAGGTTGAATTTTTTGACAAACAACACTATTTACAGCACCAAATTACTTGTTTAGCATTAACCAATCATCCCTACTTATCACCCAAAAAAGGCAAAACAAGGCATTAGCTGATTCTTCTATAACAATTAAGGGATTACCGCAGACTTACGACTTGAAACCTATAACCAGGATATCATCAACCTGTTCATGATCTCCTTTCCAATCTTCAATTTCTCTATCTAAAACTTCCTTCTGCTTGTTAAACGTTTCTTCCTGCAATGAAACCAACAAGCGCTTGAAAGGCTTATATTTGAATTTCTTGCCCTTTGGTCCTCCAAACTGATCAGGATAACCATCAGAAAAGATATAAACAGACTGACCATCTTTGAGCTGTATTTCGTTATTTGAAAAAGGAGGTAGATCTTCCGAGTGATATATTCCGATAGGCATTTTATCACCTTTAATCTCTGTTAAACAATCCAGTTCATCAGACTCATTGTTCATATTTGAATCAATTATATAAACCGGGTTGTTTGCCCCAGCAAACTGCATTTGCATTGTACTTGAATTATAAATACATAGTGCTATGTCCATTCCATCCTTCTGCTCTCCTGTGGCCCCTGTTTGATGCAAACTATTAATAACAGAGTCACGTAAGCTATCCAATATATCGCTGGCGCTTAATACTTCATTGTATTTTGTTTCTGTTTGTAATCTCTTTTTATTTACAATTTCATTCAGGAAACTAACACCTAGCATGGACATAAACGCACCGGGTACACCATGTCCTGTACAATCAGCTGCTGCTATAACGGTATTATTTCCCTTTTGTGCCAACCAGTAAAAATCACCGGAAACAATATCTCTTGGTTTATACAGAACAAAGAAATCTGAAACGTTATTTTCAATTAGCCCTGTACGGGGCATTATAGCTGTTTGAATACGTTTAGCATAATGGATACTATCAAGGATCTCCTGTCGCTGATCAGATATAAGGTCTCGCTGCTTCATAATTTCCGCTTCAGCCTCCTTAATCTTGCTGATATCTGAATCTATAGCAACCAACTTCGAAAGCTGCCCATCGTCTCCAAGTATTGGAGTCAGAGTGGTTTGTAACCAAATCTCCTTGCCTGATTTTGTAGTAGCCTGCGATGTATAAACAGCAGATGTTCCCGCATTTATACTATCTTCTATAGCTTTGCTAATGTTTTCATTTGCACTGTTGGTAATCATATTGTTACCATGCTTTGCAATAAACTCATCAAATGAATATCCCATTAAGCGGATAAAACCTTCATTTACCCATTCAATTCTGCCATCCTTATCTGCAATGATAACAGAGTTATCTGTTTCACTGGCAACAATGGACAATTTCTCAAGCTCTGTATTCACAAGTTGTAGCTGTTCTGCCTGCGCTTCAATTTCCTCTTTTGCCTGCTCTATTTGAGCATTTTTATATTCCAGCTCCCTGTTTACTTTTCTTACCTTTAAAAACAACCAAATCATTACAACAGAAAACACCAATACAATTGCAATAATAATTTTAAACATATTGTTTGCTCGCTCTGTCTCTTCAGCTTTTTCATCAGAAATTTTTCTCTGTACAGCCTCAGCTTCTTTCTCTTGTTTCAACTTATCCGTTTCGTACTTGGTTTGCATCTCGGTAAACTGCTTTTGCGTTTCATCGGTAAAAACAGAATCCTTTAGTGATGTATATCTCCTATGATGCTTTAAGGCTTTTTCAAAATCACCACTTTTAATAAATATTTCCATGTAGGCCTTGTTGGCTTCCATCTCCACCTTCACTAAACCCAATTTTTTCGCCAATCGTATTGACTTATCGTTATACTCTCGTGCTTTATCATAATCCTTCTTTTTAAAATACAATACTCCTAAAGTACCGTATGCAAGAGCTAATGATCGTTGATTTCCAATCTTTTCACTTGTAACAACTGACAGCTTTGTATATTCAATAGCCTTATCAAATTCTCCCAAGCGCTTATAAACGGCTCCCATATTATTAGCAACCAATGAAATCCCCGGTAAATAGTTCATTTCCTTATATATCGCTAATGATGCCTGATAATTATTAATGGCTTTTTCATAAACTCTTCGTCTTTCCCTCACTATTGAGTCCGGCAAGTTTTTCTCCTCTTCTGATTCATTTATTTTTACTGAATTGAAAAAATTCAAGCCAATATTCATAGATACATTGGCTTCTCCAACACGATCTCCTATATCTTTATAAATTGCAAGTGCCTGAGAATAATAATCAGTAGCTGCCTGAAAGTTTTCCCAGTTCATATTAATAATTCCAACAGCATTGTAAATTTTGGCAATACTAGGCTTATTGGAAATTGTCTCCTCGATTTTTAATGACTTCTGATAATAATCGACAGCCTTTTCATATTTTCCCTGGTTATGGAAAATCATTCCTATATTGTACAGTAGTTTTGCTTCGTATACAGAATCGTGTAAAACCCTCTTCTTCTCTAGTGCAAGGCTATAATACTTTACTGCATCATCAAAATTGCTTTGATAGTAGTTTGCAACACCCATGTTATAATATGCATTGCTTTCTCCCTCTACATCATTCAATTCTTCTGACAATGTCAAAGCTTCTTTTGCATAATTGAAGCTTTTATCCGGATCCTGTTTCTTTAAAGCAACAGATAGCTGATTGAGTGTATTAATCTTATCCTCACCGCTCTGGTTTTCAAGAACAGACATTAAACTATCAACTTGTGCAACACAGTATAAAGAAAAGAAAATCAGTATTGAAACAAAGAAATATCTCATGGATAATCTTTTGATGCTTTGCAAAATTAGTACAATTATTGAAAAATCAATACGATTATCCTTAGAGTAATGAAAAGCCTAATACAATCACATCATCCACCTGCTCATATTCGTGGCCATTTTCTTTTCCAATAAATTTCCATTGATTAAACGTATCAACTAACAATTGCTTTTGATCCATCAATGTGCACTCTGAAGAACCAATCAATAGCTTTTTCAGTTGTGCAGCTTTGAACTTTTCCCCCTTAGCCCCTCCAAACTGATCAACAATACCATCAGAAAATAAATAAAATTTATCACCTGTGGATATTTCTACCTCAAAAGTATTAAATGGATCATGCTTAAAATATATACTTACAGGCATACGATCTCCTTTTGTCTCATATATTTCTCCATTCGACAATTTATAAAGTGGCGTTTTAGATCCTGCATATAATAACCTATCTTCTCCCTTGACAAAGGAAACCACTCCCATCACCATTCCGTCTTTGGCTTCTTCCTCTTCTCCTGTCTGATGCAGCGCCTCAATCACTCCATTTCTCACATTGTTTAAAATTTCACCCGGATTGAGTATTCGTTCTTTTATTACCGTTTCGTTCAACAAAGCCACTCCCAGCATACTCATAAAAGCACCCGGCACTCCATGTCCGGTACAATCAGCAACTACTACCACCGACTGATTGCCAATATTGGTATTCCAATAAAAATCACCCGAAACAATATCTCTGGGCATGTACAACAAGAAATAATCACTAAACATTTTTCGGAAGCCATTCTCATCTGGTAACATGGCCCTTTGAATATAACTTGCATATTCAATACTTTCTGTAATTTCTTCCTTTTGCACGGTAATTTGATCGCGTTGCTTAACAATCTCTGCTTCTGCTTCTTTTACCGCGGTTATATCAGAATCAATTGCAACGAGTTTTACAATATTTTTGTTTTTATCCAGCACTGGAGTAATGGTTGTCTGGAGCCATAAACTCTTTCCTTTCTTCGTAATGGCCATACTCGTATACTGAATAGATTTTTTCTTACTGAAACATTCTTCCAGTTTTTCATGAATTTCATCAGAAGAACTTATTTCCTGCAGTGTTTTACCATTTTTTAGAATAAACTCATCTAAAGTATATCCAAAGAGTCTTGTAAAGGCCTGATTACCCCATTCCATTTTCCCATTCTCATCTGCTATAATTACAGAATTATCTGTCTCACTTGCCACAATAGATAGCTTTTCAAGCTCACGATTAATGACAACCAACTGATCTGCCTGTGCCTGAATTTCTTCTTTCTGCTGAAGAATTTCTGAATTTGCAAATTCAAGATTACGGTTTTTCTCTTCAATAATTTTCTTTTGCTCTTCAAGCATGAGATTTGCACGTTTCTTTTGCCTGTATTGTCTCAATACAAGGATTAAAAAACCAACAATGATAAAAAACCCCAAAATGAATGAATATATAACGTATGTCTGTCTTTTGTTTTCCTCCTCTTTCAGCTTGTTTTCATTGTTCAACATTTCAATTTCATGTTGCTTTTTCTCATTTTGAAAACGAGCTTCCATTTCCTGATAAATCCTACTGTTTTCTTCGTTATAAATGCTATCGTTATACTTTGAATAGTTTCTGTAAGTACTGTAAGCCTTTTCGAAATCACTAATTGATGCGTACGTTTCCGACAGACCAAAATATGCATCTTTCAATTCATTCTTCGCGTGAATAGAATCTGCGATTTCTATGGCTCTCATATAAGATGAAATGGCCATGTAGTAGCTTTCTTCCAATTTATAAATATTGGCCTGATTGATCAAAACCGAGGTCATTCCCATTTTATCTCCACGCTTCTGATTATAAACAAATGCCTCCTCGTAGGCTTTTGCAGCCTTCCTGTAGTTT
>PKSZ01000006.1 GCA_002869425.1 Marinilabiliales bacterium | reverse complement strand
AATAAAAAATCTGAGTTTTGTAATATGGAATTATAGGCGAAAACATTGGATTGTCAGAAAGACGTTCAAAACCTTCCAGTGCTGTTTGATAATTCTCATTTAAGTATTCTATATGAGAATAATAATAGATTGCAGGAACAGTATACCGGGTATCAATGTCCTTTATTTCATAAAACATTTTATTGGCTTTGGTATAGTCTTCAAGAATGAAGTAACTATAACCCATTTTAAAATAATACTCTGCTTGCTCTTCTCTTGTTAACTGGCTCAACTCTACCTGACCAAACCATTCTGTTGCTTTCCTGTACTTTTTTTTACGAAACTGATACTTTCCCATTTGAAAATATGCAGTCATAACCCTTTGCGATTCAGGATATTGCTCTATAAAGTTACCAATAAGATATTCTGCATCTTTATTGAACAGCTCGATGGCACAAATAGCCCTATAGTACTCAGACTCCATGCGCATATCCGATTTTGTTATCCCGGACACTTCAATAACCTTCTGAAAATGCTTTTGCGCCGGACCATACTTTTGCTTTTTAAACAAGTCCAATGCAGCATTGTATTCATATTTCAGATCTTCGTATTTTGAGGTTTTCTGGGATAAGACAGGTATTGCCAGTGTTATACAAACGAACAGTACTATCAATCTTTTAAACATAGTTCTCTCCTGAATTTATAATTCTGTTAAAATTATGAATTATAAGGCTACGCCAATTTTCAGCAAAATCTTTTAATTAACAATCAACTGTTCATTACTAAAACAACAGTTAAATCAAAAGAATGTATTTATTTATAGATTTGTTATTGTACATATTATCAACGTTTGAATAACTTGAAATATTATTAATATTGATTTTAAGTTGTGAAATCAAATTAGCTATCCTGTTATGAATGAAGAAAATACAATAATTAATCTGGAAAACACAAACATCTTTCAGGGCGGGAAATGTATTGTTGCAGATATCAATATGAAGGTTCGTTCTAAAGAATTTGCATACCTGATTGGAAAAGTTGGTAGTGGAAAAACGAGTATTTTAAAAACCTTATATGGTGAATTAAAACCGGTAAACGGAATTGCCAAAGTAACTCAATACAATCTTCATTCATTAAAAACAAAGCACATCCCTCTACTTAGACGAGAAATGGGTATTGTATTCCAGGACTTTCAACTCCTTACGGATAGAAAAGTGTATGACAACCTTCTTTTTGCCTTGAAAGCGACAGGCTGGAAAAAGAAAGATGAAATCAACCAGAGGATAGATGAAACACTGGAAAAAGTTGGTTTACCAGACAAGAAATTCAAGATGCCACACGAATTATCAGGTGGAGAACAACAAAGAATCGTAATTGCAAGAGCATTACTTAATAAGCCATCATTAATACTGGCCGATGAGCCCACAGGAAACCTTGACCCGGAAACTTCGGAAGGCATTATGAATTTATTGTTTGAGATTAAAAATGAAGGAACAACGGTAGTTATGGCAACACATAATTACATTCTACTTAAAAAATATCCTGCCAAAACATATAGATGTATTGATGGGAAATTGGAAGAGATTACTGAAACTGAAAATGCAATTGACTTTGATGCCTTGCAATAAAAATTAATTCAATCCAATCGGGAAAATAATTCCAGTAATACTTTTTCTTCCAGGTCCCAGTTTAACTCACTGGCTGCATCATTTAAATTGTTTTCAATATTTTCAATACATATCTCACCAGATAAAAACGAGTTAACCATTCTAGCCAGATATTGGGCATCATGACTTTCGGCAATTAATCCAATATTATATTGCTTTACAATTGAACGCATTTCTGGTAAATCTGAAATCAAGACAGGTATTCTATTTTGTATATAATCAAACAATTTATTGGGCAATGCATATCTGTAGTTTAAACCATAATCTTCTTCCAGAGAGATTCCAAGACGAGCTCCTCTGGTATTTTCCTGTAATAGTTCAAGCGGTACCCTACCCAAAAACTTAACTTTGTCTGTAAGCTGAAGTCTTTTTGCCAATTTTTGCAAATCTTTTTCAATATCCCCTCTGCCGTATATGTGTAATACTGCATTTTCAATATATTGCATAGCGTATATCATATGTTCTATGCCTCTGTTTATATTTAAAGCACCCTGATACACAATAATATTTTGATTGTTAACATCATCCTTATTGGTCATATCTATTCGCAACGGAAGGTTTCTTACTACATGCATCACAATCTTATATTTTTCCATGTAATATTTTGCGATAGATGAAGATACGGTAAATGAAATATTGGCCCTCTTAATAAACTTATTTTCTAGTTTTTCCCAGATTGCTTTTACTTTCAACCGTCCTACCAATTCTGGTACTTCCGTGAAAAGCTCATGACTATCATAAACCAAGAAGCAACTCTTCCATTTTGAAATAATTCCATTGGCAGGAAGCGTATCCAAATCGTTTGACAACAAAATATCTGCTTTCCGAAACAACAACAATAACAGCATACGAATATTTAATTCTGCATAAAATAAAAACGACTTACGAAAAAGCAATGCCATTCGATGCGTTGCATATGGTCTATCTAGTCGTCGTTTTTCAAAGAATTTGCGTCTACCCACCAGTAGTACTGAATAATTGCTATTGTGCAAACTGGAACACACTTTATGCACCCTGTTATCGGATATTAGATCATTGGATACTGTTACAATTACTCTCTTCATACTACTATTTTAACGGAATCTAAAATAAAACAAGTTTAGCAGATTAAAAAGTTAAATAAATTATCGCATTAATCCTGTTATAACGACTAACCATTATAATTGTTTTCGCTCATTAGTATATTTTGTTTGACCAGTAAACTATATCTTTGTCGGATAATCGTGTAAAACGGTAAAATTCCGGCAAAATGAATATCTTAAAAAAATTCAATCTTAAAGATCTTACCACATTTGGCATTGACGCATTTACCAAACAACTATTGATTATTGAAAAAGATGAAGATTTAGAAACACTTCCAGAGTTCATTTCCTCTGACAAATCCTTAATTCTTGGAGGAGGCAGCAACTATCTGTTTACAAAAGACTTCGATGGAGTTGTACTGCATCCTGAGATCAAAGGCATCAAGGTAATCGAAGAAACAGATGAGCATATCACATTGGCTGTAAAATCAGGAGAAATATGGGATGATTTTGTTGAGTATTGCGTTCGAAATAATTATGGTGGCATTGAAAATCTCTCAGATATTCCCGGACAGGCAGGAGCATCTCCAATTCAAAATATTGGAGCATATGGTTGTGAAGTTAGAGATACCATTCTCAGTGTACACGGTATGTTTTTAGAAACGGGGAAATGGAAAACTTTCACGAATGCTGAATGTGATTTTAGCTATCTCACTAGCATTTTCAAAGCTGAATTTAAAAATCAATTTTTCGTAACGGAAGTTGCATATCAACTGAGTAAAAAGAATCATAAGCTGGTAACGCATTATGGAAGTGTGTCTGAATATTTTCAAGATGGAAAAGAAATTACTCCTAGAACCATTCGTGAAGCCATAAAACAAATTAGAGCATCAAAATTGCCTGATCCAGAAGAATACGGTAATGCGGGAAGCTTTTTCAAAAACCCTGTTATTTCAACCGAAAAAGCAGAAAAGTTACAAAAACAGCATCCTGACATACCCTTATATCCTCAAAATGAGAAACAAGTAAAAACAGCTGCAGGATGGCTCATAGATCAGGCTGGATGGAAGGGTAAATCAAAAGGAAACGCTGCAGTCCATAGCAAACAGGCTCTCGTATTGATAAACAAAGGAGAAGCCAAAGGGAAAGAAATTTTTCAGCTTGCGTATTCCATAATTGAAGATGTACAACAAAAATTTGATATTCAGCTTGAACCCGAAGTAAATATTATATAAAAAAAGGCCCGAAAAACCGGACCTTTTAATTTAAATATTTATAAGAATCATTACCTAATCACCGTAACAGAACCAACATATTCGTGCTCAAGATAATTTACGTCAATTAACTGAACATACCAGGTATAGGATCCCACCGGTACAAGTTTTCCATTATTGTTCACACGTCCATTCCATCTATGCTCTGCGTTCTTTGTATTTCCATAAAATTCATTGGCATAGAAAATAACCTCACCCCATCTGTCGAATATCCAAATTTTATAACAATCTGGACAATCCATAACACCTGTTGCTTTGGGTGTAAAATATGCATTCTCTTCTACCTGCTGTAATGTATTCAAACTAACAGGCATAAACGCTGTTGGAGCGTAGAATGTATGCTCTGGACGAATGGTTACCTTTTTTGTTATGGTATCAATACATTCATATTCTGTTTTTACTTCAAGAAATACATTAAAAGTATCAGCTCTTTGATATATATGAACAGGATTCTGATTAAATGAATAGCTTCCATCTCCAAAATCCCATGACCAAATCTCTGCATTCATTGAGAGGTCTGTAAATTGAATTTCTGCATCAAAAACAGAAGCATTATCTGGAATAAAATTGAAATCTGCATCCGGATTTGGATATACTTCAATCATATTCTCAATTGTTTGTTCTCTTCTACATTGATATTGAACAGAAGTAACAGATAATGAAACGTTGTATGTTCCGGCATCTTCATACGTATGAACTGGTGATTTCATGTAAGATGTATTATCCCCTGAACTTGCATCACCAAAATTCCATTCATAGGATACACCATCGCCATCCGGCAGATTATCAAACACTACAGTAATGGGCTCACAACCATTCAATAAATTCGCAAATATATCAATATCCGGAGCTTCCCTCATATATATAACCTTTTTGGCTGAATCAGGAGCTGAACAGAAGCCATCATCATAAACAGTTACAGAATAAGTTAATGAATCTTGCATAGGCAGAACTGAGGTTTGATAGCCCTCTCCTCCAGTACTCCAGAAGTATGAATAAACTCCATTTCCACCCACAGCTGAAGCAGTCAATCTAATACTATCTCCTTCACAAACCAGAGTATCTGTCGCACTAAGTGTTACCTCAAGTGGAGGACGAACAACAACCTGTATTGCTGCAGGAGCAAGACTCGGACAACCATTCGCATCCACAACAGAAACTGAATATGTTGTTGTTGATGCCGGTGTTACATTCTGTACTTGGTTACTGTCTTCAATAGCTGGATGATTCCATATATAAGTCCAAGGGAAGGTACCTCCATTTGCAGAGGCAGAAATTACAGTAGATTGCCCTGCACAAATCGTTGTACTTCCTGAACCATATACATAAACCGGCTCTGGATCATCAATTAAAAATGTTGCAAAAGCAGTACATCCATCTGCATCTGTCACCGTAACATTGTACATTCCTCCGAATAAATCATAGGCAACTGAATCCTGATCACCTGCAACAGTAGGATCCCATGTATATTGATATGGTCTTCGGCCGTCCTTTGCAACAACCATCGCAGAACCTTCATTGGTTCCATAACAATATGGATCTTCTGAAGATGCATAATTAATGCTCGGTGGTGTAACTTGTCCAACTTGCACATACTGATCAACAGAACATCCTGCTGCAGCTGCCACATCAATAACCTGTAAAACATAATTTGTTGTACTATTCAAACCTGTAGCTGTTGGATATGTATTGGTTGGTGACCAAACAAAATCGAAATACCCGGAGCCACCTGTTNTTACTGAATCTATTGTGGCAGTACCATTGGCAAGATTACAAGTTGTTGGAGTAGTTGATACATAAGGAACAATGGGGTCTGCTTCTCCAACAGTAAATGTACTGTCAATACTACACATCATTGCATTTTGATCGGAAACTATTACCGTATATGTACCAGGAGGTAACTGCGAAGCTGTTGGAGGATTCGACCATGGTGCTTGTGGGAAAGTTATATCATATGCCCCGGAACCACCACCTCCACTAACAGTGATTGTACCATTGTCTGCTCCATAACAATCAACATCATTTACACTAACATTCATAGAAAGTTGTGCTGGTTCTGAAATTGCAACCGAAGCCATCACTGTACATGAATTAGCATCTGTTACAACTACAGAATAGGCTTGAGCACAAAGCTCGTCTGCATAATTGGCAGCATCACCATTGCTCCACAAATAAGAATATGCTCCAGAACCGCCAATAGCTGAAACTATGGCTGTTCCATTACATGCTCCGTAACA
>PKSZ01000683.1 GCA_002869425.1 Marinilabiliales bacterium | reverse complement strand
GAGAAACTTTTCAGTGCAGTAATTGAAAACTTTAGATTAAAATTCTGTGAAGACGTCCCTAAAGGAGGATTTTTATTTTCCGTACTGGGCTTCTCTCCTGAACCTATTATATTAACTGCAAAAACAGTTGAACCTGAAACCCATGTGATTTTTACAACCAATAATCAAGAAGAGGGTAACAAATATCTTGAAAAATATCTGAATGACAATTATGAGATGGTATTTCTTAAGGATGAGACTTTTGATACAATGTACAAGGCATTGAAAGAGCAATTAATTCTAAATCCAAGTTCTCAAATAACCTTGGATATAACCGGTGGTAAGAAATCCATGGTTGCTTCTGCAGCTATTTTTGGTAAAGACTATGGTTGTAAGATAGTATATGTTGATTTTAAAGAATATATGAAAGATTTAAGAAAACCTATGCCAGGAAGCGAAATGCTAAATTTAATATACAATCCTCATAATAATCAACCAGAAATATTCATAAAATGAAACATCAGATTACCTTAGTAGGAGGACAAATTCTGCCAGTTTATGTTGGAATTAAAGAGTTTAACCCAGATAAGGTTCATTTTTTGGTTTCGAATGATTCCAAGAATGGAATTTCATCTTTGAAGTCTCAAATTCAAAAAGTAAAATATTCTGAATATATCTGTAACCCTTTTGATTTTTATGAGATTAAATCTATTTGTGAAAAAATTGTAGAAAAAATTGAATCTGAAGATGAAGTTTCTTTTAACCTTACTGGAGGGACAAAAATAATGGTACTTGCAGCACAATCTGTAATACATGAAAAGAATCTACAAGGATTTTATATTAACCAGGACGACACATTTCTTAAATTACCAGAATATAAACAAAGCAAGATTAATACGGAAATTTCAATAAAGGAGTTTTTTACGTTAAGTGGTCACAATATATTTTCTTATAAAGAATTGAGTGATTATACAAACAATGATTTTAATGTTGTGAAGACAATTGAAAGCTTTGCAAATACTAACAAAAAATATTCATCGATAACAAATCATTTTAGAAGAAAATATCAGAAAATTCCTCAAACTGGAAAGGAATCGCTTCAGAATGGGGTAATAGTAACATGGGATACAAAATCAATAGTTGCTGTATTTAATGGAAAGACAATTTTTAATATTTCTTCTGATAAAGCTATGGACTTGTTTTTCAATGCAGCTTGGTGGGAATTAATTGTAGCACAAGAAGTATCTAAATGGAATAAAATAAAGGAAATATGTCTTGGTCTTGAGCTTCCTTTTAAAACAGATAATAAAATAATGAAGAATGAAATTGATTTGCTGATAAACACAGGAAAGAAGCTATTTTTCATTGAATGTAAATCGGGAAACGTTAAGCAGGAAGACATTAATAAGATGAAAATTATTAAACAAACATATGGAGGTCTTATTTCCAAATCCGTTTTAGTTAGTAGATATATGGTTAATTCTAATATTCTGGAAAAATGTAAAGAACTTGATATTGAGGTTTTTTATAGCTATGCTTTTAATAATATTGAAATTAATCCTGTAAGTAAACTGATAACGACTCTTAATAATATAAATGCAAAAGGTTCTATCTAAGAAAAGGATAGAATGATTCCTTTGCATTTTTTCGCACCCCTTTGCATCACTTGATATAGCTGACTTTTAGTAGGTTTAGTGTATTTTTGTGATATGGAAAATTCACGAACATATACCATCAGGGAACTGGCTGACCAGTACAATGTAAACATTAGAACCATATATGTTTGGCTTCTTCCGATTCGGGAGGAGCTTTTAGCTATGTACCCCACAAAAAAGCAGCGATTAAGAGTTCTTCTGCCAAAGCAATACAAACGAATTCAGGAATATCTAGGTTAACCAAAACAATAGCTTTATGAAAAACGTTCAGAAATTACATACATATACAGATAAATTGTTGAATAGGATTGTAACCAACATGTTGCCATTTTATGACCTTTGGAGCATCAGATCATTAGAAAATCAACGATATGAATACATTTCCGGGAATTGTAATGAAACAGAAAAATTCTCCCAATTCATTTCAGAATATTCAAATGGAGATAATCCTCAGAATGTATTATTAGTATTAGGAAACAGTGAAAAAAACTATCCAACTGTAATGCTAAATACGAGTAAAAAGTATATGTCGATCAGATTTATGAATAATTCTGATTATTTGGGAGAACCACTGTTCATCCCTCCCTACTTTTTCGACTATAAGTAACCATGCAAATCCTTTAGCCTTTCCACATTTTTAGCCTTCATATGAAGCTCCATCCTCACTGGAGGCTTTAATCCCCGATTAAATTTATAAATCAGATTTTGTTTACACTTATCAGTGCAGGCAAATGTGTTGTGTCTGTTACTTTCATAGGCAGATCCGCAGTTCCAGCATATTTTGAGGTATTGCACCCTTTTAATTTCTTTAGTAATATAGTCCTGTATTCCTGCCACACCACCACAAGATTCATACTGACGTGTACCTTTTACATATTTGACTGCAATGATATTTTCCTGATACATCGCTTCTTTTGATAAGATTTTTGTCTTTGCCATAATTAAAATTTTCGACCAAGATAAAAGGAGAAAAAAATATGAATTCCGCTAAATCCCATTAAGCCGGATTAAACGAAAGTAAATTCCTGAAAAAACCGAAATCAAGTTAAAATCAAGTAAGTCTTTGGTAAGATATCAGTAATAGAATTGTAATTTTCAAAGAAGATTGTGGTAAGGTAAAGGTAAGCTTCAAGTTAGAACTCAGAAATAGGAAACAACCATTATTACTAGTATTAGCAACGATTTTTATACATAAATTTAAATCAGTAAAAACAATAATTAGACAAAGCATTTTTTGAAAAATAAAATTGTATATATAATAATGCTACAAGTCCATGCATCACCCACCTTACCTGTATTATGAGTGTTTTGGCTATTTGCAGGGTATTTGCTTACTGTATGGACAGCGGTGAGTAATGAAAATCTGTAAAAGCAGATATTTCTGGGAACGGGAAGAAAAAGCCACAGGCTCGGGTGATGGTGGCTGCGATGGTCTGGGTGAAGCGAATTTTCTTCCCGTTACCGAAAAGAAAACTCAATAATATCAGGCTGCAATTTCTTCTACATCTGCGGTCTGCAAAATATAGTCTGCTGTTGCCTGTGCCTGAGATGATGCCTGGATAACAAATTTCTTGTCGTCTTTCATTACAGAAAGCCAATTGTCGATATAATCCACATTGTCGGTTATTCTGCTCTCATAACCTAAATAAGCCATGATAAAAGCAGATGATATTTCCGCTATCAATTCTTCAAAAGCATATTCCTTTGAGCCAAATTTATTGGCAATAGGTCGATTTAATCGTGTAGGATGTCCAACCATGTGCCCAAGTTCGTGAAATAGGACTGAATAGAAAGCTTCTTTTGAAACAAACTGTTTGGGTAGGGGCATATATATTTTGTCCTCTGATGGCTTGTAAAAAGCTTCATTCTGTGCTTCATAGACTATGTTTGCTCCTGTGTTGTTAATAATCATGTCTGCAAGTTCATCTCTTTCAATTTCGGATAAATTGTCAAGTTCTGCCATTTCGTAAAATTCTTCGGGCAATCCTTCAACACAGGCAACATTAAAAACATTGTAGCTTTTCAGATAACCTACTTTTTTTACGTTTAAATGGTCAATAGTCTGTCCCTTGCGGATCAGCTCTTCAACTAATCGTGTCAGGTTTTTGCCTGTGTTCTCATCGAGGTATAAAGCAGATTTGTAAACAACCATAGCAGCTTTACTGCCTTTTTTGATTTTAGCATTGTATTTTTCAAGCTGTTTAAAGGTTAGCCAACGATTGTATTTATATTGTCGTTTGCGTTTCAGGTAGCATAATAAAAGTTGATTAATTCCGCTGTATGTATGGTCGGTTACAATATTTCGGGCGAAAACATCCCCCGAAAGACTGTACCACGATTGAGAGAAGTTGCTCTCCTTGTGTTCCTCCAACATGTNGTATATGTCGTTTGTGTTCATAATTCAGAAGTATTACAGGTTGCTAAATCAAATTTTTCAATCAGGGTTTTCAGGTGCGGATTTTTGGCAATTAGAATTTTTAAATTTTTCTGTTCCTGTGTCGGCTTGGGGTGTTTCCCCTTTGCCTTTGTCTTCGATATGGTTTTTACTTCATTCATAAGAGAAAAAATTAAGGGCATACTGACGTTTCAGTCAGCATGCCCAAAGGATTTAAAATTCAATTTGCTTTTCAATCTCACTGATTTTAGAAACCAGAGTGCTGTTAATGGTATCAACCACTTTTGTAAAAACTTCGGTGTTTGAAGTCTTAAAGGTGTTACCGTTTTCATCAGTCAGAATAATGTTTTCTGAAAACTGATTTGCACCCACAACAAAAGAGGTCAGTTTTTTACGACTTGCCTCAAGGCGTTCCCTTTTCTCAATCAGGGTTTTGAGGTTTTCGATTTTCTCAATTTTCTGCTCAAGGCTCAATTGAGGTTTAGGAGGTTCAACAGGCTTAACAGGTTCAACAATTTCAACCACTTTAACAGGGTTTTCAACTGTTTTAACTTCGGGTTTTTCCTCTCCGTTTGTTGGTTTTACAACCTTAACCAAAGTTGTACCATTTTTTGACTTGATGTCTGCAATGTCGTTATGACTTGCTTTTCCGTTTGTTTTTTTTACTAAAGTTTCCATAAAATAAAAATTTAAGATTTATAATTGAGTGAATGTGAAACCGAGCAGAAGCAAAAAACACACATGCAGATTAAAAGATTTGAGAGGAGTTCAAAACCTGACTGTCTGCTTATTTTCTGTTTTTTGCACATAACTTTATTTTTTTCAAAATTTTCCATAATGCATCTTAATTAGTTTTCGAGTATGTTCTGCTGGTAATAGGAAAGCCGGAAACAAACGTCCATCAACAGTGATAGTCCTTAGTATTCAGACATTATAAAAATTGAAACAATAGTGGGTTGGCTGTAAACTGTAAGGAAATACAGAGCGACGAAGGAGAGAGTGATTTTCTTTCGGTTTACAGGAGGACAAACCGAAAAGTAAGCGGTTCAGAAATGCAGAGCAGCGGAATGGATGAACGGCTTACCGGTTTTACGGAGGGCAATAATCAATAAAATATGTACTAAAATCTGAATGCTTAGGAATATCTATTTATCTTCTGTTGTGGACGTTTGTTCGGTTTTCCACCTTTGCAGACACATACCGAACTAATTAAGTCGCATACCAACGATTTTGAAAAACAGTAATTGGTGTAAAAATCAGATAAAAAATAAGCAGACAGGCAGTTAACTAATCATGAAATACCTATCTAATAAAGCAGTAAGTAATTGTAACAAAAAGAAGGGTGATTTTAGAGCGTACTATGGATTAATAAACAGTAGTTCAATAAAATACAGGCTTTGTAGTAGGAATGTAGTCAAAAAATGCAAATTGAGTTATTTTTTTATTTTCATAGTAATTTGTCGCAATAAGAAGTTGTTTGTAGTTTATAAATAAATTATTGATAGATAGATTGTTAATGTGCTTGTAGTAGAAAAGTAGTTGAAAAAAGCGTTTTGAGTTATTTTTTTTATTTTTATTTTTCTTTTTTGCAAAAAAAAGGGGATCGAAATCCCCAAGCTTAATATTTATTCATCAGTGCCGACATATCATTTTCGACTTTATTATCCAGAAGTCGGGCATATATCTTAGTCATATTAATAGAAGAATGACCAAGCATTTTAGAAACAGATTCTATTGGCACATTGTTATTTAGTGTAATTGTGGTTGCGAACGTGTGTCTAGCCAAATGGCTTGTGAGATTTTTGTCAATTCCACAAAGCAACGCAATTTCTTTCAGGTAAGCATTTGTTTTCTGGTTTGAGTACACTGGAAGCAGTACATTCTTTTCAATACAATGAGGATGGTTGGAATACTTGGTCAATATATCCTGAGCAGCTGAGATAAGAGGAATATGACATTCATTATCCGTTTTGGTTCGTTTAGTATGAATCCATAAAACTCCGTTTTGTCCTTCAATAAGATTTCTTTTAGATAGTTTCTTTAGATCGGCATAGGCTAACCCGGTATAACAAGCAAACAAAAACGCATCTCTCACATAGTTTAATCTTTCCACAGGGATTTCTTTATTTCTTAATAGCTCCAACTCTGCTTCAGATAAAAATCCCCTGTCAACTTTTCTAAGAGGCATTTTGTGATTTGCGAAAGGATCTGATTTTATCCAACCATTTGCCATGGCAATTCTCACAACTTTCTTGAAGTTTTTGATGTATTTAGCTGCTGTATTGTGTCCGCAATCCCTTTCAGTTTTTAAGAAGAATTCCAAACCAGTAGCAAAATTATGATCTAATGCCTGAACAGGTAAATCATTAACTTTGTATTTTTTCTTAATAAAAGCTTTAACATGCTTTAAGCTGGTTTCGTATCGTTGATGTGTTGCCTGTGCAAAATCTTTCCCTATTAACAATTTAACCTGGTCATTGTGTTCCTGAAATATTTGCAGAATCATTTTATGATCTTCTTCAACTCCTAACCAGGCATTTTTGAGAGTCTGAGCAGTGATATCTTTCCCCTCATACGAAAATTGTCTGTAAAAATCGAGGAAGTCTGCCTTCACCTGATCGATATAAGTGTTTAATACTTTAGCTTCTTTATTGTTGCCAATAACTCCACCTTTTTCGTTACTCCATGAATCAGGATTTACATTCTTGCCAATTGCCACTTCAACAGACTTTCCAGATACTGTAATACGAAGATTAACAGATGCTTCACCGGATTTAAGAAGTTTTGATTTTCTGATAAAAAACATTAAGTTCAACATTGCTCTTTTTGCCATAATGATAAAAATTTTAATGGGTTAAAATTATTGAAAAAGAGGCACTTATTAAAATGCAAAGTGCTGTAAACCAGTGCAAAGGAGACAATGGCGTGGGGATTTTATCTTAAAAATTTGACCCACGAATTATCCATAAGATTATGTATAAAACTGCATTTTTTTGCGTAATTTGGGGAAAAGAAAAACCCTGAAATACATTGAAATTCAGGGTTTTGCATCATTTTGAGTATTGCTCTCAGCGGAGAGAGGGGGATTCGAACCCCCGGTACCAGTTACCCAGTACGCCAGTTTAGCAAACTGGTGGTTTCAGCCACTCACCCACCTCTCCTGATTTGGGGTGAACAAAAGTAGAAAAATCATTTTTATTTTACAATGCCATAAAAGAAAAAGATCATAAAAAGATCAATTATTTACCTTTTGTTGGCGGTTTGCTGATGGAATCCCTCATGTTGGTATCCGCTTCAATGTTTTTCATTTTATAATAATCCATAATTCCCAGATTACCACTGCGGAATGCTTCTGCCATTGCTTTTGGAACATCGGCTTCAGCTTCAATAACTTTAGCCCTCATTTCTTCAGCTCTAGCTTTCATTTCCTGCTCAGTTGCGACGGCCATAGCTCTTCTTTCCTCTGCTTTTGCCTGGGCTATTTTTAAGTCAGCATCTGCCTGATCTGTTTGAAGAACAGCTCCAATATTCTTACCCACGTCTACGTCAGCTATATCAATACATAATATTTCAAATGCTGTTCCAGCATCCAATCCCTTTTCCAATACTACCCTGGAAATGGAATCTGGATTTTCCAATACTGCTTTGTGTGTATTAGATGATCCAATGGATGATACTATGCCTTCTCCGACACGTGCCAGTATCGTTTCTTCTCCTGCTCCTCCAACCAGTTGTTTTATATTGGCCCTAACAGTAACCCTTGCTTTTGCAATGAGCTGAATACCATCTTTTGCAACTGCTGCTACCGGAGGTGTATTGATAACTTTTGGATTAACTGACATTTGTACAGCTTCAAATACATCACGACCGGCTAAGTCTATGGCTGTAGCCATATTGAAAGGCAACTGTATATTGGCTTTTGAGGCAGATACCAGGGCATGAACAACCTGAGCTACCCTTCCACCGGCAAGATAGTGGGCTTCAAGATCGTTTCGGTTTAGTTCGAGTCCTGCTTTTGTTCCTTCAATCATAGCCTGTACGATGATTTTTGGTGGTACTTTTCTCCATCTCATGAAGATTAATTGTATCAGTGATATTCGAACCCCTGATACCAGAGCCTGAAACCAAAGTCCAATTGGAATGAAATACAGAATCAACCATAAAAGTACGATTGAGGCAATTACGATTGAAATGTACAATGCTGGTCCTTCAAAAAAGGTTGCAGAAATTAAATTCAACATATTTTAAGTATTAATGGGTTTAACAATTATTTTATTCTGACTTACTTTAATTACTTCAATATTCGTATTTTCATTAATCAATTGATTGTGAGCCTCTGCTTCCACATAAATATTATTAATGAGAATTTTTCCTGCAGGAGCCAATCGTGAAACAGTTATACCTGTATCTCCAACTGATATTGAATTTTCTTTAAACTTCTCTACTATGCCACTAACTTCTTCTTGCAGCATTGCTTTTTTCCATGTACCACTTCTTAATGCAATAATAGTACTAACAATAATAAAAGCTGCTGTTCCCAATAGAAAATAATGACCAACTCTGGTGCCATAATGGTAATATGCAAGAAATACACTTCCGGAAATAAGCAAAAAACCGGTAATTCCTATGTATGTAGTTCCTGGTATAACCAAAAACTCCAGCAGAACAAGTAGAATTCCAACTACAACAAGTATAACTATTGCTGTAATCATTATTCAATTGTTGTGGTAAGTCCTTTACTATGTAATTGGTCTTTCATCAGTGAAAGTTCATTGAAAGATCCGATTTTTACATCGCACTTTCCTTTATAATGTGTGATATAAGCACATTGTTCAGCCTGAATGTCATCATGATTGCATATTTCAACCAAAGATTCTATTACATGGTTGAATGTGTTTATGTCATCATTATGCAAAATTAAAAACAAAGATTCATCCTTTTTTTGGGACGACTTTTTGTTACTTTTTTTCTGTTTTAGTGCCATTGCTTATTGTCCTAATATTTCTTTTGCTTCATCAATAGTTATTTTGTTCTTTCCTTTGAAAGCAACAATAAATGCATCCGGAATACCTTCATTAATAAGAACAGATTTCATAGTGGATGCTTCCTCGTAAGAGTTATATTTACCAACTGTATAGATGGTTGTGCTTCCCATCACTGTCTGATCAAGTCCCTGGTTTGCAGCAACACTCAGGAATTGCGAAACTATATTTGTTGGAACTTGTTCCTTGTATGCACCAACTTGTATTCTATAATTCACATCTTCGTTTTGTACTGATGCTAAATTGCTGTTTTGATCACTTGCAAATACATTGTTTCCTTCATTCTCTGCAATTCTTCGAGCTTCTGAAATACTCATTCTTACACCATCTCTGTACGCAATTATGAACGCATCACGTATGCCAGCTTCACGAATGTTTTGTTGACTTCGGCGAGCATCTTGCATATTGGTGAAAATTCCTGTGAAGTATCTGGTTAATCCTGTACCTGTTGGTTCCATGTAAATTGGATTCAGGTTCATCAGCTGTTCCTTGGTAACAGCATTTTTGTAGACACCTATTTGAATTGTGTAGAGTAGTCCTTTTACTTCACTAATATTTGAAGCTGAAACCATATCTGAACTGCTTGGCTCATTTGAAACGGGTGTGCTTACTTCCTGACCAGAATTACTACTTTCTGC
>PKSZ01000351.1 GCA_002869425.1 Marinilabiliales bacterium | reverse complement strand
TACAGCAATGTATTTGATAAAAAACCTAAAACAGTTCCGGTTGATAAGGTTGTTTCTGTCATTAAAAGCGATAAGCTAAAATCCAGTATTGAGCAAATAAGAACCTCAAAGGATAAAAAAAGTATTGAACAACTAAAAAAGAAGCTCCCGGCCGTAACTGTTTCAGGTATTTTTGTAAACGGTCACAAATCAAGTGATATACAAAAACACTCAGGGCTAATTCAAATAGACATTGACAAAAAGGACAATCCTGAAATAAATGGCATTTCAAGCAGTTTAAAGAATGATCCTTATACATGTGTGCAATTCGCCAGTCCATCTGGAGGGATTAAAGTGTTTGCCAGAATACCGGAAAACACAAAAGAACACACCATACTTTTTACAAAGCTTGAAGCCTACTATAAAAACAGATACGGTATTTCAATTGATAAAAAATGCAAGGATATTGGGCGTCTTTGCTTTTTATCCTACGATCCTGAAATTTACTACAACAATAATGCTTCATCATTTTATCCTGGTAAAAGTGTATCACAAGACGTTGAAAAAGTTCTGTCTATCATTGAGAAAAACAAAATTGATATTACTCAAGACTATCAATCCTGGTTAAAAATCGGATTTGCTTTCTCAAGCGAGTTTGGCGAAAGTGGTAGGCTTTTGTTTCACCGGGTAAGCAAATTTTATACTGGCTATAATATACAAGATTGCAATATTCAGTATGACAAGTGCTTGAATGGGAACAAAGAGGGAGCTAGTATAAAATCATTTTTTCAGATAGCTAAAGATCACAAAATTGATATTTCACCGGCTGAAAATACAAATACAGATAAATCCAATGAAAACAAAGATTCAATTATTGGTATTACAGTATTTCATCAGGCTGAAGCTTATCTATCAAAAAAATATAATTTCAGGAGAAACATTGTAGCAAATAGAATTGAATACAAGGAAAAAGACGGAAATCATTTTACCGAATTGATAATAGACAACTTATTCATTGAGCTACAAAAAAAAGGGATTAAAATAGCCTTAAACAACCTTGAATCTCTTTTCAGATCAAGCTATATAAAAGACTTCGACCCCTTAATTGGCTATTTTACAAACCTACCTGCTTGGGATGGTGTAGATCACATAGCAAATTTTGCAAGCTATGTAAATGCAAAAGACAAAGAAAGGTTTGTACATCATTTTAAGAAATGGCTTGCCCGTTCTGTTAAAACAGCGATTGACCCAAATTTTTTCAACAAACAGGCTTTTATTCTTGTTGGCGTTGGTGAACAAAACCAAAATAGTGGAAAAACAACCTGGTGTCGTTTCCTGTGCCCTAAGCCCCTTAAAAACTATATCAAAGAAAATCTAGGCACTGACAAGGATAGTAGAATAAACCTGGCTCAAAACTTTATCATTAATCTGGATGAACTTGCCAGTTTATATGCGAAAGAAGTTAATGCGCTTAAATCATACTTTTCAATATCTCAAATTAAGGAACGTCTTCCCTATGGCAAAATAAATGTACAATTTCCAAGGCGTTGCAGTTTTGTAGGAAGTACAAATAATTCTGAATTTTTAAATGATGAAACCGGATCCGTCAGGTGGCTAACTTTTGAAATAGAATCTATAAACTGGGCATATTCAAAAGAAATTGATATTGACAAGGTTTATTCTCAGGCAGTACACCTGTTAAATGACCCTGATTTTGAATACAACCTAACAATTGAGGAGCAAAAAGAAAACGATCTAATTAATAAGAAGCACCAACTTTTATCAGAAGAACATGAGCTCATTCAGAAATACTTTGAACCAAGCGAAAAGGGAATGCCAGAATCTAAATTTATGACTGCCACTGACATTATGAAGATAATACAGGATGAAACTGGTCATACATTTAAACTCAGTCATGTAAAAGTAGGCAAAGCCTTAAAATTTCTGGGCTTTATTCAAAGTCAATCATATAATGATAACGGATATCAGATCAAAGGATATTATATAAAACCAAAAACCGAGAATTCGGGCAAACCTTTTTAATATGGATCAGGAAATAAGAAAACTAAAAAAGGAATTGACAGCCGCTAAGAAGAAAAACAAAGAGCTTCAAAAAAACCTAGAACTAAAGACCAATTCAAAAATTGAATTTTGCTTCACAGCTCAGGAGTTAGAATTCATGGTTGAGTCTGTTATTGATAAAACGCTTTCTATCTATGATCAGCTTTCATTTAAAGACATTGATCTGAAAATTCAAAACAATTAGCTGGTGAAACATTTTAACGAACAGATACAAATTGGTAATAAAATAGTAAGTAAACTAAGGTTTACTGATTAAATAAACGGTCTATAACAGTTACAACCAGTATATAAATTCAGTCAAAATGCAGTAAATAGCTAACCCCTTAAACCTTATAATTATGCTAAACAAGAATTGTACAGTATGCGGAAAAGAGTTCGATCAGCCCAGAAAAAACAAATTATACTGTTCCGACTCATGCAAACAGAAAGCTCACACACTAAACAAGAAAAGACTAGAAAATGAACTTTTAGGCGAATCGAAACAAGAAAGAATTAAGGAGCCATTATACTCTTTCAAATTTTCAGAATTCCAGGCAACTAAAGATATAATCAATACAATAGAGACATTTTGCTTTGTAAGAAAAAATATTGTTGGAAATTTCAACCCTATATACTTCAAAGAATATGTTGAAGCATTGCAACGTAATGGATTCTTTGATGAACTAGAATGGGAGGAGAGCAAATTAAATAAGGAATACAACCAATTCAAATTGATGTATCATAGTGGATTGGTCAAAATAGAATTTGAAGATTAGTTTTCTGGGATTCCCCATTGGGGAATTTGCTTTCATGCCGGAGGGGAGTCTAGTACTTCCCTCCTTTTTTTATGTTCCTAACCGTTTCAGTGAAACTGGTTTTTTTATCTTACTTCCTTACTTCATCTACACAAACCACAATAATATAAATGTATATGTTGATATTTACTATCTTACTTCATTCTTACTTTGTTCTTACTTCCTACTTCATAACAAAGTAAGATAAAGTAAGAACATTTTAGCAGTATTATTTATCTTACTTCGTTTTATTTGCCTAATTATATGGCACATACAAGCAAATGAAGTAAGGAAGTAGGGAAGTAGGTAGAAAAACAAACTTCTGAAAAAATTTCAGAAAAATGGGTTATATTTTTTGATTTTGGGTATTAACTAATATATAGCTGAACAATTATGACTATTCGTAAATGGTATTCGATTAATATTGACAAGGAAAGACAAGCCAGATACCTTGAAAAATTCGCAATTATTACAATTTCGTTAGGTGTTGGATTTATTGTACTGTTTCTTGGTATGTTTTTGTATCAAAGGCAACTAAACTTTTTCCAACCAATTGATACATCAGTATGGGGGCAGTTTGGGGATTTGTTCGGTGGTGTCATCGGTTCGTTATGGGCATTTGCAGGTGTGGCACTTTTTTACCTTGCATTGCATGAACAAAGAAAAGAGCTCAAAACAACACAAGGCATATTAGAAAATGAGGTAGAAGCATTAAATAATCAAAAAAAGGAAGCAGAATTATCAAATAAGCTAATTCTTGAACAGCAGAAAACACAGCGATTACAGCAGTTTGATAATGCTTATTTTAGTTTACTGCAAATACTTAATACTATTACCGACAAAATCACTTATGAAGAAGAAGAAGAAAGGAGATCCGGAAAAAGCGCAATGAAATTATATAAAAAAGATTTCTACACGATTTTTAGAAACCATGATGGGAATGAGATAGACAAGAGGACATCCTATTTCAGATTTAATGAAAAAAATGGACACAATTACAATCATCAACATGAATTAATAACAGAAATTGTCTATTTCATAGACGCAAATGATCAGTATAATGAAATATTTGGGAAGGATTACTACATATCAATTCTCACATCTACACTATCACAAGATGAATTGATTTTATATTACTATTATGTGAAATATGAAAAAAAGACCATAATGAATATTATTAGAGAATTGAAAGTTTTTCATAAGCTTTCACCTGGTTTGCTTGCTTATCAAAATGATTGATTTTATATAACGTAGTATCTATTTTTAATAGTGACTGCATCTTAAATTGTTATTGTTTGCTTCTATTTTCGATGATGACTATATCTTTTTTTTATACCGAGAACATAATATATAGTTACACTATCAGTATGCATTCTTGTTTTTTTAAAACTAAAAATATAATATTGCAAGCGATAATCTGAAAAGGATTGATTTGGAACCGAATATTATTGGATATCACAGTAATACAGAAGACAAAGCTAACAAATTCGTTAATAATGGTGAGTTAGCAATATCACCAGATACTTATTATTTAGGAAAGGGAATGTATTTCTGGGATAACATTGGAAATGCAGAGTATTGGGCAGCCGAGAAAATTAGGAAGTCGAAAAAAGAGAAAAAGCCAATTGACAAAGTTTTGATTTGTAGAGCTAACGTTATTTTAAAAGAACCAATATTAGATTTAACTGACTCGTTGACTATTGAGGATCTGAAAGAATTATGGATTAGTTATTGTGAGAAGAAAAAGGAAACAAAAAAGCGACAACTATTAGGAACAATCATTGATATTCTGATGGATTTTTTTCCAGTACTACAAGAAATGAAGGTTTCTAAGTGTCACGGGGACTATTCTCACCATAAAATGGCATATTTTCTTGACAAATACGTTGAAAAGTTGTATATTACAAACAACATAAAAACAATTTATTGCGTTAGATGTAAAACTAGAATCGCAGATCAGAGAATTTTTGACACTATTTTATAAAAATAATAATTATATATATATTTGAACCATGAAAAGTCATGATTTGTTGCGAAAAGCATTGGAAGAGTTGGATAACATGTCTCAAGAAGAGGTTCAGGCAAGAAGCGAAGAGCTTGGCATAGTTATTCCAGAGGAGCCAAAAATATCAGAATTGATGAGTAATTTTGTTTTTGATTTGAAAGGCTTCTTCAAAGAAATTGTTAATTCTAAACATACTTGGTATGATAATGAATTTTCAAAACGACAAAGTATTTCAGTAAAACAACCAAAAATGAGCCACAGTAAAGTGGCTCATTCTTTTTATACTCCAATCTTTTCATAATATGAGCGAAAAATCAGGATTTCAATTTGAAGATTATGTTATTAGAAAATCTGTATTCATAATAAATGGAAAATCAGACAAACACTATGAAACAAAAATAAATCCTAGTGGTATTATTCATAAGAATAAAAAGCAATTTCAACTCTCACTAGATATTATTGTGTCTGATAAGGATGAAAATCATTTCATAAATATTGAATCAGTTGCACTATTTACTTATAAAGGTGATATACAAAAAATATGGGATTATTTTCTAACTAATGCACCTGCTATATTATTCCCGTATCTAAGAGCATATATATCTTCTTTAACAGCCTTATCAGGAACTGATACAATAATACTACCCACAATGAATTTAACTGGTTTAAAACAGGTATTAGAAGAAAACATACAGTTAATTGAAGAATAATATAATTCATTTATCCCACTTCCTCATTTCCTTTTCTTTAAGCTCTCGTTCAATACTAGCATAAATCTGGGTTGTTCTCAAGTCGGTATGTCCTAGCAACTTTGAAAGCACCTCTATAGGAATACCAAGCGAAATCCCGTTTGTTGCAAAAGTATGCCTGGC
>PKSZ01000426.1 GCA_002869425.1 Marinilabiliales bacterium | reverse complement strand
TAAATATTAAGAATGCGTTCTACAATTAATCACTAATGTAATTTAATGATTTTATACAAGAATGTAAAAAAAAAGAGGCCCGAAAGCCTCTTTTCATCATATGCTTTATAAATGTTATTCTATTTCAAAAACATTTCCGCTATTCAACAAATCATCCACATTTTTAATTTTCGAAGTGTTTTTTGCTTCTTCTATTTGTAAATGCAGTGCTCCTTCATAAACCGTAGATTGATACTTTCTGATCACACCCATAGCAACAGGATATTCAGGAAAAGTCATCCTTGTGAGCATATAGTGCGTGGTATCATCAGGATTTTCCACATCATGTACCATAAGATCTTTCTCTGTAATACCATTTTCACCCAATCGAACAACTTCAATCTTATTTCCTTTCAACATCAAACCTTTATCCCGTTCTTTTCCAAAAATCATAGGTTTTCCATGCTCCAGATAAATGGTATGGTCATCTTTAACATCTTTCCCAGCAATATTTTCATGAACTTTATTATTGAAAATTACACAATTTTGTAATACTTCAACTACAGAAGTTCCTTTATGCTCTGCTGCCTCATTAAATACTTCTTTCATCATACTCAGGTCATTATCAATAACCCTTGCAAAAAATGTACCCTGCGCACCCATTGTTAACTCACCTGGATTAAATGGATTCTCAATTGTGCCTTCTGGAGATGTTTTGGTCTTACTTCCTTTTGGTGTTGTTGGAGAATACTGCCCTTTTGTTAATCCATAGATTTTATTATTAAAAAGGGTGAGGTTTATATTAATATTCCTCCTTACAAGGTGAATAAAGTGATTACCTCCGATTGCCATACTATCACCATCTCCGGTAATCTGCCAAACACTTAATTCAGGATTGGCTGTCTTAATACCTGATGCTATAGCTGAAGCTCTTCCATGCAGACTATGAAATCCATACGTATTTATATAATAAGGAAAACGAGAGGAGCATCCAATACCGGACACAAACACAAATTTCTCCTTAGCTACTCCAGTATTTGGTAGGATATTCTGGATGGCAGATAAAATTGGATAACCACCGCATCCTGCACACCATTTTACAGGATCTTCAACTGTAAAATCTTTTTTTGTCGTTTTAATAGTATTGGTTGACATTTTACTTTTCCTCCAGAATTTGATTAAACTTATTGACTAACTCAGATACCATGAATGGAAGTCCCTGGATTTTGTTATATTCTTTATACTGATATTCAGGAAAGTTCATTCTCAAATAATTGACAAATTGCCCCATATTTAATTCACAAACGACAATTTTTTTGAAATTACCCAACACTTCCTTTGTGTTTTTTGGAAGCGGTTTGATATAATTAAACTGTGCCAAACTCACACTCGTTCCTTCATCCTGCATTTCTTTTACGGCACTATAGAGCGCACCATAGGTACCACCCCAACCGACAACCAAAAGATCACCTTGCATATCACCATACACTTCCTGCTCTGGAATATGATTGGCAACACGCTGTACCTTCTCTTCCCTGATCTCACTCATCTTCTGATGATTATACGGATCATGACTCACCTTACCGGAAATATTTGATTTCTCAAGACCACCTACCCTATGTCTAAGGCCTTCCTGACCTGGTAATGCCCAGGATCTTGCAAGTGTTTCAGCATCCCTTTTATAAGGCTCATATTCTGAATCATTATCCTCAACCAAACGAGGTTTAATCTCAGGCATACTTGAAACAGATCGTATGTGCATTAACTCTGATCCATTAGCCAAATAACCATCGGTTAACAAAATGGTTGGTGTCATATGTTCCAGTGACAATTTTGCAGCCATATATGCATAATCATAACAATTAGCCGGAGTACTTGCTGCAATTATAATACATGGGCTTTCTCCATTTCTCCCATATAGTGCCTGCATCAAATCACTCTGCTCCATCTTTGTTGGCATTCCAGTTGCTGGTCCTGCTCTCTGCACATCCACAATCACCAATGGCAGCTCTGTAATTACAGCCAAACCAATTGCTTCTCCTTTTAATGCCAATCCAGGGCCAGAAGTTGATGTTGCAGCTAAACATCCTGCAAAGCTGGCACCAATTGAAGTACAAATACCAGCAATCTCATCCTCTGCCTGAAAAGTTTTAACGCCGAGACTTTTCAATTTTGACAATTCCTGAAGTATCTCAGAAGCAGGAGTTATTGGATAACTACCCAAAAACAATGATCTTCCAGATCTTTCTGAAGCCGCAACCAATCCCCATGCAGTAGCAATATTTCCTGTAATATTCCTGAACTTTCCTTTTCTTCCCTTAGTTGGCTTTATCTGAAATGTTGTAGCCATAGCCTCGATGGTTTCAGCATAATTATATCCTGCACGAAGCACAGCCATATTTGCATCAACTAAAATTGGTTTTGATTTAAATTTGGACGAAATGAACTCTTCTCCAAGTTTAATATCCCTGTTGAATAACCAATATAATAAGCCTGCAACAAATTGATTTCTTGTTTTATCAGCCGTTTTATTATCTATTCCAAGATCAAGACCATTGATGGTTGCTCTTGTTAGATTTGTAATCGGCGCTTTTACAAGGTTATACCCCTCAAGCGTTCCATCGTGAATTGGATCTTCAACAAATCCTGCCTTTTTATAATGTTTATTATCAAAGTTATCAATATCAATAATAATAGTAGCACCAGGCTTTACCCACTTCATATTTGCTTTCAACGCAGCCGGGTTAAGAGCTACTAGCACATCAGCTTGATCACCAGGCGTTTGAACCTCTTTGTGACCAATATGTACTTGAAAGCCAGACACACCAGCTATCGTTCCCTGCGGAGCCCTGATTTCCGAAGGATAATCAGGAAATGTAGACAAGTCGTTTCCAACAAAAGCGGATGTATCAGAAAACTGAGTACCTGTTAGTTGCATCCCATCGCCTGAGTCGCCAGCAAATTTTACCACAACATCTTCGAGTTCAACAACTTTTTTCTGTTTGCTCATAATTCTTGAATTGTTATTAGCTAATAATTTTAATTGTATACAAAATTACGTGTTTTCAGTAAGAAGTAATCAGTGTTTGTCTAGTTTTTTTAACATTAATTTTACACATATAAATATTATCGAATGGTATTACTTTTGTGAGCAATAACTTAAAATGATGATATATGGCACTAATAAAGAAACTTCTGGGCAAAGAACCTGCTTTTGGTAAAAACTGTTTCCTTGCTGAAAACTCATGTATTATAGGAGATGTGATTATGGGCGATGATTGCAGTATTTGGTTTGGTGCTGTTGTCAGAGGAGATGTTCATTATATTAGAATTGGAAACAAAGTAAACATTCAGGATAATGCGGTAATACACGCTACTTACAAGAAGGCACCCACAAACATTGGAAATAATGTATCTATTGCACACAATGCTACTGTTCATGGATGCACCATTGAAGACAATGTCCTGATAGGTATGAATGCTGTAATTCTTGATAATGCGCTCATTCAGAAAAATTCGATCATTGCCGCAGGAGCAGTTGTAACTCAAAACACAATAGTTGAAAGTGGTTCTGTATATGCAGGCTCCCCAGCAAAAAAAATAAAATCGATTGATGATGAATTGTTAAAAGGCCAGGTAGAGCGAATTGCTAATTCTTATTTAATGTATTCAGACTGGTATAAATGATTCAAACAAATAACACTTGAGCATCAATATGAAAATTAGTTTTCAAAATGAATTTCAATTTTCCATCATTTGTTGTTGAATAAAATATATCATCTCTTTTTGATGCAGCCTGAGACAATAATCCAGATGATTTCATAACATTTTTTGTCTGCCGTGCTACAGCAGGAGCTGGATTATGAATAATAACTGTTTTAGGAATTATTTTTCTTATTTCATCAATGAAGTATGGATAATGAGTACATCCTAAAACAATCTGGTCTGCATTACCATCTATCATTGGTTTTATATATTTTTTGACTGCTTCAAGTGCTTTTTCTGAATATGAGTCTCCCTCTTCTGCAAGCTCAACCAAGCCTTTTCCAACCTTAACAATTAAATTGCATTTGGCAGCATAACGATCTCTTGTTTCCTTATAAAGCCGTCCATTTATAGTTCCTTCTGTAGCAAGAATTCCGATCGTACCTGTTTGCGTGTGCAAAGCAGCTGGTTTTACTGCTGGCTCCATTCCTATAAAAGGCAAAGGATATTTTGCCCTTAGATAATCAATTGCAGCAGCTGTTGCAGTATTGCACGCAACAACAATAATTTTTGCTCCTTTATGAATCAATAATTGTACAATCTTCTCTGATAATTGGATAACTTCTTCTTTGGATTTTGAGCCATAAGGACAGTTTTTACTGTCTGCATAATAAACTGTTGATTCATTGGGAAGAATCTTCTTAATCTCTGACCAAACCGTCAAGCCTCCTACTCCTGAATCAAAAATTCCAATTGCATCATTATTGTTCATTGAGAAGAAAATATAAAAAAAGCCATCCGCAGATGGCTTACACTATCCTATTATTGAATTCCCATTTTCTTTTTAACCAATGGGAGTAAATCCATACTATCTTCAGAATGATAAAGGACTACAACACCTCCTGTAGTTTCAGCTACATCGAAAACATAAATTAAGCCCTGCTCTTTTGCCACCTCTTTAATGGCCTTTCCTGCTTTTTCCAAAATGGGCTGAAGTAATTCTGCTTCTTTTGCCTGAACATCCTGGTTTGCTTTCATCTTAAACTCCTCTATTCTTTGATTCATAATCTGTAATTCTTCTTCCTTATTCTTCCGAATAAAACTACTCATTGAATCTGCTTTGCTTACATATTCTGTATACTTCTGTTCAAATTCTTTTTGCATTGCTGAAAGCGTTTCTTCCAACTCTGTAGCATATTTTTGCAAATCATTTACTGCCTGATTTCTTTCTGGCATCACTTCCAATAAAGCTGCCTGATCAATATGACCAAATTTGTATTTTCCTTGTGCACTTGTAGTTACAGCACTGACTAACAAAAGAACTCCGATAATTACTGAAGAAATGGTTTTCATGTCTTTATTCTGTTTTTATAATGAGGATCAAATATAGAAATTAATTTTTATATCCCAACTTTTGAAGTACTTCATCACTCCTATCATACTTGGGATTTGTATACAACATGCTTGCCCCGCTTGCAGTATCGAATATTGCATCATAATTTCCTTCCTGAGCAATTTCTTTGATAGCATTAAAAACATCATCTTGTATTGGTTTTACCAATTCTTCACGTTTTTTGAATAACTCCCCTTCTTTTCCAAAATATTTCTTTTGCACATCTTTTGCCTGCTTCTCTTTTGCAATAATTTCATCTTCTTTTTTAATCTTCATTTCTTCCGTTAAAAGAACTTTTTCGGCTTGGTAATCTTTATACAACTTATCAATATCTCCATAAAGTCCTTCAATCTCTTTTTGCCATTCAACAGATAATTGATCCAGCTGATCTTGTGCAGACTGATAAGCCGGAATATTGCTTAAAATATATTCTGTATCAACAAAAGCAAACTTTTGTGCAAAACCAGAAATGCTTATCAAAGCAACTATTAAGGTTATAATTGTTTTTTTCATGATTATATATTTTTAGTTTACAATAATTAAAAACTCTGACCAATAATGAAGTGGAACTGGCTACCACTCTTCACTCCTGTTACATCATTATCAAAACCATATCCCCAGTCAACTCCAAGTTTTCCAAACATAGGTAAGAAAATTCTTACACCAACACCTGCNGGACCTCTTCACATCAAAAGCATTGAAATCAGAAAACTCATACCATGCATTACCTGCCTCAACAAAAGTCAGGCCATAAAGTGTTGCAGATGGATTTAATGACAATGGGAATCTTAATTCCAGTGTAAATTTATCGTATACATTACCATTTTTCTTTCCATCGTCGAATTTATCCTTTGGTGTTAAAGACCCGTTTGCATATCCCCGAAGCGGTATGGTTTCTTTTCCATAAATATTATAAGTCATTAGTCCATCGCCACCCATATAATAACCTTCAAATGGTGATGGCCCAAGCTTTGAATTATAATAACCAATATATCCAAATTCAGCTCTTGTGTGTAAAACCAGATCATGTTTACCAAACTTTGCCAATGACAAATAATTCAATGCTTTAAATGACCATTTATGATATTCAATCCACAAATACTTGCGGATATCCTCCTGCTTTTTTATTTCCTCTGCTACTAATGATTGAAATGCTGAAGATGTTACATCATATTCTTCTGAAATATTCTGTTCAATTCCATTCACCTGATCTTCCGGCAGTGTCCACCATGAATCGTCTTTAAACAAACTATAAGGAGGCGTCAACTCAAAAGAAAATGAATATTCACTACCTTTTACCGGGAAAATAGGGTTCGGTCCCGAGCTATTCCTCGAAAGCGTTGTTTTAAAACTTACATTATTGGAGTAACCTTCATCAAAAGAAAACAATCCATTCCAGTTATAACCATTCAAATTGTATTGCTGATAACTTACTTCATTATAAAGTGTAAAGAAATCATCTGGTTTTTTCAATCTTCTGCCCAGTCCAAGGGAAACACCTGTAATTTGCATAGATTTTCGATCCGGATCATCGCGCTTTTGGCCATTAGAAACAACATTATGATAAACCTGAAATTGCAAAGAATTGGGTTTCTTTCCTCCCAACCAAGGTTCAACAAACGACATACTATATGACTGGTACCAAACACCATTTGACTGAGCTCTAATAGAAATACGCTGTCCGTCACCTGTTGGAACCGGTTTCCACTCATTCAATTTCAATACTTTTCGCAGTGCAAAATTCGTAAAAGATAAACCCACAGAACCTACTACCATTTGAGCTCCCCATCCACCAGATAATTCAAATTGATCAGATGGTTTTTCCTCAACTGTATACTCTAAATCTACCGTACCCTGCTGAGGGTCTGGTTTAAAATCAACATTGAGTTTTTCCGGGTCAAAATATCCCAGTTGAGCCAACTCCCTTATGGTTCGTTGAATATCGGATCTATTGTATAACTGCCCAGGTTTTGTACGTATTTCACGCCTAATCACATGTTCGTTGGTTCTTTCATTACCCACAATGGCAACCCGGTTTATACGAGCTTGCTTTCCTTCGTACACTCTCATCTCAATATCAATTGAATCATTCTCTACCTGAACCTCTACAGGAGTTACAGAAGAAAAAAGATAACCATCATCCTGATAAAGCGAAAAAACACCATTTTGTGCAATAAACAACTGTTCATCCAACACACTTTGATTGTATACATCTCCCCGCTCAATTCCCAATACATCATCTAATCTCTCGGATGTATACTTCGTATTTCCAACCCATGTTATATTTCTAAAATAATATTTATCTCCCTCATCAATTTTTATTTCAATATTGATGGTTTTTTCATCATTTGGATAAACAGTATCGAATACAATTTTAGCATCCCGATATCCATATTCATTATACCGATCAATAATATTCTGTTTATCTCTTTCAAAGTTGCTTTCGATAAATTTTGAAGTTTTGAAAATATTCCACCATGTTTTTTCTTTTGTATCTTTCATGGCTCTTCTCAGCTTAGAATCACTAAAAGGAGAGCTTCTAAAAACTTTTTTGTACAACGTGAGATCATCCACGTTAACATTTTCTTTGTATTCTTCATCCGTCATATTTCCACTAAAGGATATACTATTAATTTTGATTCTATCAACTTTATCAACATTAATATGAAGAATTACATTGTTTACTAGATTTGTATCATTTTCCTGAACAATATTGACATGGGCATTTAGATAGCC
>PKSZ01000120.1 GCA_002869425.1 Marinilabiliales bacterium | reverse complement strand
TCGGTTGAGATTGTAGTTCAATTGTACCTTTTTATGTTGGTACGGTATATTCAACTTGTACTTTGGCATATCAGTGGCATGGGCCAGCTGGTATAATTTCAGGGAGTACAAGTGCTATATATCCGGCTGTAGATTATTCAGCAACTGGGAATTATATTTTTGAAGTCGATCCTGGTAATTCTTGTATTGTTACCGATACTGTTACTGTAGTTGTTTCAGGAGGTGATCCATTATGGACAAACCCGGGTCCTTTATGTAGCAATACTGCACCGGTTGATTTAAATGCATATGTAACAGGAGATGTAGGAGGAACTTGGTATTGTTCAGAAACAGGGGTGATTATAGGTTCTGAATTTAATCCGGAAGCTCTTTCCGGTACCTATACAGTATCATATACAGTGGGAAGTGGAGGATGTCTGGACTCTTTGTTACATGACATTGTTGTTAATCCTGCTCCGGATATTTCAATCTCAGGAGATACTACTATATGTAAAGGCGAATCAACAGTCCTTATTGCATCAGGAGCCACCAATTATGTTTGGAGTACTGGAACGACAGGAAATACAATAACGATATCTCCTTCTGTAACAACAAATTATTCATTAATAGGCGTTGCTTCCGGATGTAATACAACCATAAGTCAGTTGGTTGTTGTAAATAGTTATCCAGAACCACAAATACTGGGTGATACTTTGGTCTGTGATGGTGACAGTGTTTATCTTGAAGCCGCATATGCAGATTCATATTTATGGAATACCGGATCAACCGATACAGCAATTTACGTAATGCCAACCAGTGATACTTTGATAGTATTACAAGGAACTATTTCAGAATGTACAGCATCAGATTCACTTCATGTTTATGTTCATGATTTACCGGTTGCAGGAATATCAGGTCCAGCCAGTGTTTGTGAGGAAGCTGGCTTTACATTAACAGCAACAGGAGGTAGTAGTTATTTGTGGGTTGATGGAACAACAACAGTGACATACAGTTCACAGGGATTGATTGATAGCGTTTATTATGTTACAGTATCTGATGATTACTGTAGTACTGTAGCTTCCCATTCCCTGACAGTAAATCCTATACCTGTACTAAGTATCTCAGGAGATACTTCTATATGTAAAGGCGAATCAACAGTCCTTGTCGCATCAGGAGCCACCAATTATGTTTGGAGTACTGGAACGACAGGAAATTCCATTACTGTGTCGCCTGAAATGAATACTTTTTATTCTGTTGCATGAGTGTAAAATGGATGTTCTTCTTCTATTGGTCAGCAGGTTGTTGTGATTCCCTTACCCGATTTTGAGATAATGGGTAATGATACTGTTTGCTATGGCGATTCTACTTTTTTGTATCCCAGTAATATTATGGGGGATTTAACATGGAGCACTTCCTCGATGGAAGATACAATATTAATTGTACCGCAGTCTGATTCGTTGGTTTGGTTGTCTATGGATACCATTGGATGTATAGCATATGATTCTTTAGTGCTTGTCAGTTTATTGTCGCCAGTAGTAACTATCACAGCAAGTGATACAGTTTGTTCTGGAGATACTGTTGTTTTGAATGCAGAAGGAGCTGATTATTATTTATGGGAGAGTGGAGATAATGCTTCTGAAGTGGAGTTTGTTGCTTATTCGGATTCAACGATTATTGTTCAGGGATTTGATGCCTATTGCTCTGGATATGATTCAATTTCATTAATAGTAAAGCCTCAACCTGATATTGCAATTTCCGGAGATACAATTATTTGTGAAGGATCAAGTACAACAATTACCTTGTCAGGTGCAGATCAGTATATTTGGTGCAATGGCGCAACAGATAATACGATTGGTTTTATTTCCGGTTCCGATACTACATGTGAAGTAATGGGCATATTGAATGGCTGTTCATCTACCTTGGATGTAAATATCCATACGCTTACGGTTCCCGATGCACAAATCATAGGTCCGGATACCATTTGTTCAAATTTGCCAACAGAGTATAGTGCCGCAGGAACAGGAAGCTTCTATTGGAGTACAGGTAGTTTGGATGATACCATTTTATTTGTAGCTGTGCATGATACTGTTTTGTATTTAACAGAAACGAATGGTTATTGTGAAAATACAGATAGCTTATTTATAACTGTAAATTCTTCTCCAGCTGTGTCTGTTACTGCTGATACATCAGTTTGTGAAGGAGAGAGTGTTTTATTAGTCGCTTCCGGTGCAGATGGCTATGCATGGAGCAATATGTCTTCTGACGATTCAATTTTGGTATACCCCGTTGAAGATACAGTCTTTTATGTTATTGCTGAACAAAATGATTGTTATACAGAAGATTCTGTTGTCATAGTTGTAAATCCTCTTCCACAGTATTCAATCTTACAGGATACATTTGCATGTTCAGGAGATTCGGCAGAGCTCTGGGCTTCAGGTGGAGATGACTACCTTTGGGGTAATGGATATACAGATAGTGTGTTAACCATTTATCCTGTAGCGGATTCTTATTATTATGTTACCATTTCATCAGGGAATTGTTCCGTCACAGACAGTGTCTTTTTAAGTGTAGAAGAAATCCCTGTTGTTAGCATAAGCGGACCGGATTCTGTTTGTTATGGGGAGTATGCTACGCTGGAAGTCTCAGGAGGATTCAGCTATAATTGGTCAAATGGGTCAATAGATTCTATTAATACGGCTTTAATATATTCTGATACAACTTTCTATGTTACAGTGTCTAATGATTTTTGTTCCATAATTGAGCAGCAGAGCTTAACACATATTCCTTTACCTGTGGCTTCGATTTCCGGTAATACACAGATATGTATGAATGACACACTACAATTGATTGCTTCAGGAAATTATGATTCTATTAATTGGGTTACATATTCAACATTAGATACGCTTGCGTTGGTACCTGCAGGCGATCTTGATATTCAATATATCTTGTATTCTGGACAATGTACAATCACTGATTCTGTGAATGTTTTGGTTCATCCTTTGCCTCAATCAGAAATGTATGGTGATACACTTATTTGTGAGGGTACAGACGCAGTTATTGGTGTTTTAGGTAGTGGAGATTATTTGTGGAGCACAGGAAGTAGTTTATCTGAAATTATGGTTACACCTTCAATAAGTACCGATTACTATGTAACGGTTTCCAATGCTTATCAGTGTACAAGTTTAGATTCAATATTCGTTGAAGTACAAGCGATGATCAATGCAGAAATTATTGGAGACTCGGCTATATGCTATGGCGATACAGCAGTATTACAGGCTTTACCTTCAGGAAATTATGAATGGAGTAATGGAAGTACAGATCAGCAAGTGCAAATTTCGCCTGATCAGTCTGTTGATATGCAGGTAATTATTACGTATCAGGCATGTTCGGATACTACAGTTTTCCCGGTACAGGTTTTTAATGAACCCATAATTGGTATTTCAGGAGATACTGTTCTTTGTGCTGGGGATTTTCTTCAATTAACTGTAAATAATGCAGATTCATATCTTTGGTCAGATGGCAGTACAGATCAGTTATATTTGAATGGTTTACCACAGGATGGGTACTACTCGGTTACTGTAGAAGCCGGCTTATGTAGTTCATCAGACAGTGTTTTTGTTGTTGTTAATGATTTACCTACTGCAGTTATTAATGCTCAGGATACAATTTGTAATGGACAAAATTTGGAAATGGGAATTGTTTTTACAGGACAATCTCCTTTTTCTTACACAATTCGTGCTCAAAATGAAGGTGTTTATAATCAGTATGTTTCATGGAATGATACGCTAATACAGATTTCACCTACTGATTTAGAGGTTTATGTTGTTGAAAATTTGGTAGATGCCAATCAGTGTGCGCTGTCTGTTGCTGATTAAATATTAGTTACAGTTGTTCAGATTCCTGTATTTGCTATGCCTGCAGATACTGTAGTTTGTGGAGAGTCCATCACATTGGACCAGCTGGGCAATTTAACCGGAGGAGTTTGGAATCTTCCAGACGGAATAAGTCTTGATGGTAATTTTCTTCAATCTGATTTCCCCGGTGTTTATAATATTCAAATTGAATGGGATAGTATGTTATGCACTATGCAGGATTCAATGCAGATAGAGTTTGTATGGAACAATGATTCAGTTTTTGCTGGGGAAGATATTTCTTTGAATTACTCATTTGAAACCAATCTTGCTGCCAGCTTACCGCAATATGGTACGGGTTCGTGGGAGTTGCTTCAGGGATACGGAGTTATTGAAGATACATTGCAAGCTTCAACAAATGTTTCAGGCTTGGCTTTCGGATCTAATATTTTTAGGTGGATTGTTAGAAATTCCCCTTGTCCTGCTTTCTTTGATTATATAGTGGTTGAAGTGGAAGACCTATTCGTGCCAGAAGGCTTTTCGCCTAATGGTGACGGTGTTAATGATTATTTTGTAGTGGCTGGTATTGAAAATGTTCAATCAGAATTTGTGGTATATAATCGATGGGGAAATATTGTTTTTGAAGCAGATAATTACCAAAATAATTGGAATGGAAAAAACAATGAACAACAGGATTTGCCAGATGATACATATATGTATATTTTGAAGGTTATTGATGGAGGAAGAGTTTATAAAGGTTTTATTGTAATTGAAAGGTGAGCAGATATAAATACATATTATTAATAATATTTGGCGTTTTCATTTTTGGAACTGCAAGTGCTCAGCATTATTATCAATATAGCCAGTATTTGTTTAATGGATTATCTGTAAATCCTGCTTATGCAGGAAGCTTAGATGCTTTCACGGGATCAGTGTTTTACAGAAATCAATGGCTGGGTTTTGAAGGATCTCCTGGAACACAGGTCTTATCAGTTCATACACCATTGAAGGCAGAGTATATGGCAGTGGGTTTGCTGTTGGATAATGATATGCTGGGTGTAACAAGAAACACAAGTATTCGAGTAAGCTATGCATACCGCTTAATTTCAGATAAAGGAACATTGGCTTTGGGTTTGCAGTTGGGAATGAAGCAAATGGTTAGCAACTTGCAGGATGTTAAATTGGTGGATTCTCAGGATCAGGCGTTTGGAGATGAGAAGGTTAGAGGAATCATTCCAAGTTCAGGATTTGGAATTTATTTTTACAATAATAAATTCTTTGCAGGTTTGTCTGTGCCTGAACAATTTACTACAAAATCAGAGATTGGCAACAGTAATTATAAGGCAGATCACAGTTTTAGAAATTACAACTACTGTTTGATTGTGGGTGGAGAATTTGCAATAAATAAGGAATTGTCTGTAAAGCCATCAGGGCTTGTGAGATATACATTTGCTAGTCCTGTTCAACCAGAAATCAATACTCAGTTTATATATCTTGATCAATACCTGGCAGGGATCGGTTATCGTTTGAATGATGCTGTGTTGTTTCATTGTCAATACAAGCTTAATAATCAATTTTCCTTTGGATATGCTTATGATCATTCTTTGTCGCAGCTTAGATTATATAATTATGGATCACATGAGATTATGATAAGGTATACATTGGATTATAGAGTGAATGTAGCAAATCCGAGGTTTTTCTGATGAAGATTTATTTAGGGAAAATATTGCTATTTGTTTTCTGGGTGCAGATTTTTGGCTTATCAGCTCAGCAGTCAGATAGTATTCTGCTGGAAAGTTTGGGTTTTAATACTTCAATTTCAGATGAAATTTGTCCTTTTATTGTGAAGGATGGACTGGTTTTTTCTTCCAATAGAAAAAGTGATATAATTGTATCATATAAAGATACCGCAGCAAGGCATTTGATGAATT
>PKSZ01000662.1 GCA_002869425.1 Marinilabiliales bacterium | reverse complement strand
ATTAACTAAATGAGGTTTCTTTTGTTTGGAAACCTCATTTAGCTATTTTGTTTTAATTGACAATCAACTTTTCAGAATAAGATGAATTTTCACTTTGTATATGAACGATATACATTCCTTTAGTTAAATTAGAAATATCTATTTTTTGATTAAAACTGATCTTTTCATTTAGTGCAACTTTTCCTGTTAAATCCAATATTCTCAATGAGGCATCATATAGCGATGAAGATATATTTAGCATATCTTGAGTAGGATTTGGAAATATTTTAACCGTAGTATTGTTGATTTCTGAAATGGCATTATCGATAGGCGTTCTTTTTAGATTAAGTCTCACCATAGGCACCATAGGATCAGCCATGTAAGCCCATTCAGTGCCAATTCTAAGCATGGNCTCATTCTGATTGTTGTGCATATGATGATTAACATTATCTCAGCCAATCCACAGTGTATCGTTACCCCATGTACATGAAATCATTGCATAATACATTACGTCAGCATTGGCATATTCCTGTAAACCATCTTCAGATGTTAAGGGTAATGTTACCCAGGAGCCTAAGTCTTCTGTGGATATGATATGTTCTTCTGAATCTATAGCCAATAGAAGTTCACCAAGGTTAGAATCATATTTATATACTTCTGCCCGGATAGATGTGTTTTCTGAACTTCTGCTATCTATGTAAACAGAAACAGATCCTAATGTATCATCTGTATTAAACCAGTATTGGCATCCAATAAGGTCACCATCGCTTCCTGAGTTGTATAATGAAGGAGATATGAAACTATTTGCTGATATATCATGTGCGAAAACAGTATCGCTTACAGCGAAGTCGAAGGATATCTTGTTGTTTGTGCTGTCTTCGTCTGTATTATCAGAGCCAATAGACATATCTACACTATAGGAAGTAGCGGATTGGTTAAGTTCAAAATAGTTATCCAATTCCAGTGTGTCTCTTCCATCAGAACCGAAAATACTGGTGTCAGCAGTTTCTGTAAAAACATCTGATGTGCCATCATTCACATTTACCAACATTGATGTATTGGTTTCATCTTGAGCACCATTGTTATAAACTAAGCCACTAAACCAATACGAAGAAGCTTGTACAGATGGAATTTGTGTATAATAACCTCCATCGATGAAGTGGTAGTTTGCAAAACCTTTTTCCATAACGAGATCATGCTCTTTGGCCTCCATTAAAACAATATCATCAATCATCCAGAAATAGTGACTGGCTCCTTTTTTATGAAATCTGAGGTAAACACTAGCAGATTGCGCAGCCACAGAAGAAATGTTTACTTCTACCTGATCATAATTTTCAGACATATATCCAGAACTGTTTTGCGTTGGTTGTCCATGTGTATCAAACTCTGTCCAATTTACTCCATCTGTACTAACATAGACAGACAAAATCATTGTTCCACCATCTGCAACCCAGGAATTACAGCAAACTCTGTAATATTGCTGAAATCTAAGGACAACAGAGGAGCTTTGACTACAATCTATTGCATCCGTTTGGAAATAGGCATCCATTTCAACCGGCGTTGCTGGTAATGGTGTGTTGTAATTATCTCCGTTAAGCAGCATAAAATGTCCTCCGGAAGTTGAGGCAATTGCAGATTCACTAGTGTATTGTCCGGTTGGATCCTGATCTGTACATAGCCCGTTGAAGTCATTGCCGGTATTGTCCATTTCAGTCCATCCGGCTGGCATGACTCCGGAAGAGAAATTTTCAAACCAAATAGTATCTCCGGAAGAAGAGAGGTTTTTGATGTTTTTTACAGTGCTTTCATCAAGTAATCGTCCTTTTTTGAAAAAGCTCGTGTTTTTGTAAATACTGCTATATTGTCCAATAGCAGAAATTGAAAGGATTATCAATCCCATGGTGAATAATTTTCTTTTCATAAGCTTTGTAGTTTATTGATTAATTCTACACTCTTATCATGATGTGTACCATTTTGTATAACAGGTAGTAAACTAAGTTGTTATACTATAATCTATAATTGAAAAATATTCATTATCGAACATTAATTGTGCGATTGCGAACAGGAATTAAAGTAAATAATAAAGAAAACTATACGATTGAATTAAATCATAATATCTTTTTTAAACGTATGTTGTATGCAGGGGTTTGTATAATTGTGAATGATTAGGATTCAAATAGATTTTCTTTTTCGGGGAAAAACATTATTTTTAGACTTTAACACCAAAAATCAACCCAATGAAAACCCAACTTCTAAGCTTAACAATTTTATTATTTTTATTTGTGCCTTTTGTCAATGCTCAACCCTGGATGGAACAGCCATATTTTAACAAACAAGCTGGCGAGGCCAATTTTTATGATGTAAAGGAAGCTTTCAATAAGTGGTCCGAAGGTAAGGATATTAGCAAGCTAAAAGGAATAAAAAGGTACAAACGATGGGAATGGTTTTATGAACCCCGGGTTTATCCAACAGGGAACTTCCCAGATCCTGCAATCAATTGGAAAGAATGGCAGAAATTTTATACTGGAGAAAGTACAAAATCTCTACAGGATAATGCAAACTGGACATCAATTGCTCCAACAGAAGTTCCTTTATCGCTTGATGAAACAAGTATTCACGGAATGGGTAGAATCAATTATATTGAATTTCATCCAACCGATACCAATACTTTATTGGTTGCAACATCGCAAGGTGGTGTATGGAAAACAACAGATGATGGTCAATCCTGGATGTGTTTAACAGATGGATTACCTATACTTAGAACTAGCTGTGTGACTTATGATCCTTCAAACCCTGAAACCATTTATTTGGCAACAGGTGACATTGATTATGTTGGTTTCCCGACGATATCACAGGGAAGAATGACACAATATGGTGTTGGTGTTTTAAAATCAACAGATGGAGGTCAGACCTGGAATACAACAGGCTTAAGTTTTGAATTAACCGATGAAGATAATTCATTGATTAGAAAAGTGGTAGTAAGCAAAACCAATTCAGATAAACTTATGGCAGCAGGCCCATGTGGTGCATGGCGTTCTGATGATGGCGGAGATACATGGGTGCAAACCAGCGTTGAGAAAATAATTGATGTAGAAGTGAATCCTCTGGATGATAATGTAATGTATGTTTCAACTTTTTACAATACATTGAATGCATCCAGCAGTAGAATTAGTAAAAGTTATGACTTTGGTGATACATGGACAGCTTTAACTACAGGAATACCAACAACCAACTTACCCAGAGTCGAACTGGCTTTAGCTCCGTCAGATACTTCAATTATATATGCATTGGTAACCAAATCTAATGGTGGAATGTATGAAGTATTGAAATCTGATGATGCAGGAGTACAGTGGACTGTTGTGGCAGACGACAGCGATCCGAATATACTGGGATGGGCAGATGGAGGAATGGTAGCTTCCAGTTTTTTCGACGATGATGGAGGACAGGGAGATTATGATCTAACTTTAATCGTAGATCCAAACAATCCGGATAAGGTATATTCCGGTGGCGTAAATATGTGGGGTTCTGATGATGGAGGAACAACATGGGATGTGGTTTCCATGTGGGTGAAGATTTTTGGTGCAAGTTTACATGCTGATCAGCATTACTCTGCTTATAATCCCTTGTCTGGAGAATTTTTTCAATCCAATGACGGAGGTATTTATAAAACAGCAAATCTTCAAATAGGAAGTTTCCAGAGTGCTATGAATTGTATCAATATGGCCAATCTAGGAACTGCAGATTCTTTTGATGATGTAATCATTCCAGGTTGCTATACACTACCAACTGTATGGGAAAATATTACAGGTGGAATTCATAATACAGAGTATTATAGATTTGCCAGTTGCCGAAGCAATGAAAATATGATTGTGGGTGGTTCACAGGATAATGGAACCTATAAATATAGAAATGGAGAATGGATCAATACTTTTGGTGGAGACGGAATGGAAGCTATGATAGATCATTACGATGATAGTATATACTATGTAACCAACTATAGTGGAGCGTTAAGCAAAACAACAGACTGTGGTGAAACCTTTGTTTCAAGTCTTGATTCTATTATTTCTCAGGATGCTGGTGAAGTAGGAGACTGGGTTACACCTTTTGTTATGCATCCCGTTTATAGTGATACACTTTATACTGCTTTTCAGAATATATGGTGTAGCCCTGATGGTGCCTTAACATGGGAGAAAATTAGTAACATAGGTACAGCAGGTAACTCAGGAAGTCAAAGTTTTAGAGCATTGGCAGTAGCTCCTTCAAATACGCAATATATTTATGCAGCACGTCCGGGAGGAATATATGCAACATATAATGGAGGACAGGATTGGCAATCCATTAGTGCAGGGTTACCCAATAATATGATAACCTATATCGCTATTCACGATAGAGATCCTGAAACCATATGGATTACGATGTCTGGCTATGATGAAACTAAAAAGGTGTACAAATCAACAGATGCTGGTCAAACATGGAGAAATATTTCTGGTAATTTGCCTAATGTTTCAGTTAATTGCATTGTATATCAGGATTCAACAGCAAATCTTCCCGTAAGTGGGGTATATGTAGGAACTGACATTGGTGTTTATTATTCCAATGATTATCTCGATAGGGATTCTGTTATATACTGGGTGTCTCATTCCAATGGTCTGCCAAATGTAATCGTAAATGAATTGGAGATACACCATGGAGCTGAAAAATTAAGAGCAGCAACTTACGGTAGAGGATTTTGGGAAACTGATCTTTTAGTGCCGGATTACTCTAGTGATATTGCAGCTGTGAAAAAGCAGGATGACAGAATACAAGTATATCCAAACCCAACACACGATATGGTGAAAATTCAGGTAAGTGGATTTGATTCAAAGGAAGATGTTAAAGTTGTTTTGTTTAGCATTACAGGAAATAAACTTATAGAAAAGGAATTTGCTGCTTCTGAAACAGCCAATTTGAATATGAGTGAACTTACAGCGGGCAATTATATTGTTCAGGTAACCGTTAAGAATACGCATTATACAAAGAAAATTGTTAAATACTAATTATTAAACGATGATTCAAAAATTATTAATAGTCTTACTGTTTGCATTGTCAACGAGTTTATTCTGGTTTGGTAAGAAGTCTGATTTTGAAATTGTGTCTTCATCAAAACAGGCATTTCATGGAGGTAGGCCAGGATCAGGAGGAAGTACAAAATATCATTTTACTTTCAGGATGAAAAAGCCTTCCGAAAAGCTTACCATTGATAAACTCTGGGTTAACGAAAAGGAGTTGGATTTGAAACAGGTTGTTTTTATGGGTGCAAAGGCCGGAAATTTTAGTAAAAATGACACAGTACGATTCACTGCAGAGGAAAGAATTGCATCTTTAACAGAAAAGCTGTCAAAAGATAAAGCAAAAACAGAACAAAAAGTAGAACCTCCGATTGAATATGAAGGTGCTGCACTTATTGGTTACAAAGTAGGAAGCAAAAGAAAATATAAAATAGTAGATGGTTTTGAATTACTCAAAACTCTTAATGCTCCTTAGTAGATTCATCTACCATAGTCTTTAGGAAACTTATATATTCTTCTTTATGTAATTCAAGGCCTGCAAGATGATCTCCTGTAATTTGAAGAAACTTTTTAGGTTCATTGGCGGCTTCAAATAGTTCTTGTCCCATTTCAAATGGGATCAAACCATCGTCAGGGCTATGAATTATTCCTATTGGTATATTTAGTTTTTGAATACTTTGAATGGCTTTATAAGGTGATGCAACCAGTAAACGTGCAAAGGGTTTTACAAGTAGAGGGCTTATAGCGGTAGCAATATCGTTATGTGTAGTGAAGGTTCCTTCTACAACCAACAAATCGATTTTGTCCTGGTTGTTTTCAGCAAGAGCAATTCCTAACTGACCTCCAATACTGAAGCCCAATATCATCAAAGGTTTTCCACTGTCTTTATTTTCTTTGTATACATAATTCAATGCAGTAATTGCATCCTCCATTAAGTGTTTATGACTTGCTTTTCCATCTGATTTGCCAAATCCTCTATAATCGATAATATATACTTTAAAACCTGCATTTGTTAAAGGTTCTGCAACATTACTCCATCCCGCCAGATTTCCTGCATTTCCATGTAAAACAAGTATGGTTGCCAATTCTTCATTTTTCGCTTCTGCCAATATATAATGAATTTTCTCTCCATTG
>PKSZ01000473.1 GCA_002869425.1 Marinilabiliales bacterium | reverse complement strand
AGCAGAGACACCTCTGATGAAGCAATATTATGAGGTGAAAGAAAAACATCCGGAGGCAATATTGCTATTCAGGGTTGGTGATTTTTATGAGACTTTTGAGGATGATGCTGTGAGAGCTGCAGAAATTCTGGGCATTACATTAACAAGGAGAGCGAATGGTTCAGCATCTTATGTTGAGTTGGCTGGTTTTCCGTATCATGCACTGGATACTTATTTGCCAAAACTAGTAAGAGCGGGCCAGAGGGTGGCAATTTGCGAACAGCTTGAAGATCCAAAGCTAACGAAGAAGATTGTTAAACGGGGAGTTACAGAATTGGTAACGCCTGGCGTTTCATTAAATGATAATATCTTAAGTCAGCGGGAAAATAATTTTCTTGCTTCTTTACATGTAGGCAAGAATACAATTGGCCTTTCAGCAATTGACATATCAACGGGTGAGTTTTACGTAACACAAGGAAGGGAAACCTATATCGATAAAACTTTACAAACGCTTAAGCCCAAAGAAATACTTTTTGAGAAAGGAAAAGAAAAGAAGTTGGGGAATATTGTTGGTCAGGGTTTTTATACATATAAGCTTGATGATTGGATTTTTACTGATGAGGCAGCAAATGATCGTTTACTAAAGCAGTTTGGAACAGCGTCTTTAAAAGGTTTTGGAATTGGAGATATGCCTGCTGGAATTGTTGCTGCTGGTGCGATATTGCATTATTTAGATATTACCCAGCATGAGAAACTGGAGCATGTTATTAAAATTTCCAGGTTGGATGAGGATTCCTTTGTTTGGTTAGATCGGTTTACCATTCGGAACCTTGAACTATTTGATCCTTTACATGAAGAGGGAAAAACCTTGGTTGATATTCTGGATAAGACGCAATCTCCAATGGGAAGTCGCTTGTTAAAAAGATGGTTGGCCATGCCATTGAAAGATGAAGAGCAGATAAAAATGCGTCATCAGAGGGTGCAATATTTGTGCGACAATAATGATTTAAGCTTGCAGCTTTCTGAAGAAGTCAAGAAGATTGGCGATTTGGAGCGTATTGTCTCTAAAATAGCTACAGGAAGAATATCTCCCAGGGAAGTTTTACAATTGGGCAAGGGATTGTTGTCGGTTGGAACTATAGTTAGAATATCCAAAGAAAGTACATCTGAAGAGCTAAGTCCTTTTGCAAATCAGTTGAATGATTGTGATCAAATTCGATTGCGCATTGAAAAAGAAGTGATGCAGGATGCTCCTGTTCAACTTAGCAAAGGAGGCGTCATTAATGTGGGTGTATCCAAAGATCTAGATGAATATCGATCATTACTATCTTCAGGCAAGGAATATTTGTTGAACCTGCAAAAGCGTGAATCTGAGAGCACAGGAATTACATCATTGAAGATTGGTTACAATAATGTATTTGGTTATTATATTGAGGTAAGGAATACGCATAAAGACAAGGTGCCTGAAGCCTGGATCAGGAAACAAACATTGGTGAGTGCAGAGCGATATATTACTGAGGAATTGAAGGAGTATGAAACCAAAATATTGAGTGCTGAAGATAAAATATCAGAAATCGAAACAGATTTGTACAATAAATTGATTTCTTCTATTTCTGAATACCTGGAGGTAATACAGCTAAACGCAGGTATAATTGCACAATTGGATTGTTTACTGTCTTTTGCCAATGTTGCATTGGAGAATGGTTATGTTAAGCCGGAAATCAACAATGGTTTGATTATTGACATTAAAGATGGAAGACATCCGGTTATTGAACAGCAACTTCCTATAGATGAGGAATATGTTCCCAATGATGTGTTGCTGGACTCAGCAGGGCAACAGATCATGATTATTACCGGACCCAATATGGTTGGGAAATCTGCTTTGTTGCGTCAAACAGCTTTAATTGTAATAATGGCTCAGGCAGGATGCTTTGTTCCGGCAAGCGCAGCCAATCTGGGTATTATTGATAAGGTTTTTACAAGGGTTGGCGCATCTGATAATATTTCCGGTGGCGAATCTACTTTTATGGTAGAAATGAATGAGGCTGCCAGTATTTTGAATAATATTTCGGAAAGAAGCCTTATCCTGCTGGATGAAATTGGAAGGGGAACCAGCACATATGATGGAATCTCTATTGCCTGGGCAATTGTTGAATATCTACATGAGCATCCCATAGCAAAAGCAAAAACTTTGTTTGCAACACATTATCATTAATTGAACGAAATGGAGTCCTCTTTTGGAAGAATTAAGAACTATAATGTTTCTGTTAAAGAGCTTAAAAATAAAGTTATTTTTATTCGAAAGCTTGAACCAGGAGGAACAGAACATAGTTTTGGAATTCATGTGGCCCGAATGGCTGGAATGCCAAGAAGTGTAGTAAAAAGAGCAGGTGAAATTCTTAAAGAGCTGGAAAATAATTCAGGAGGATCAGTCCCCGGAAAAGCTGTTAATGAGATTGCTCAAAACAGGGAAGGCTATCAATTGAGTTTCTTTCAGCTAGATGATCCTGTTTTAAAGCAGATTCGTGATGAAATCACAAACATGGACGTAAATAATCTTACTCCCATTGAAGCTTTGAATAAGTTAAATGAGATAAAACGTCTTAGTGGGTTGTAGCAAAAATTGTTCATAAACCATTGAATAAAATTATTTTTCTATAGGAATTTTGTCTCTCTTCAGTTTATATTTTTGATAAAAAGTATTGGTATATGAAGAAAACAATAGCTGTTGTAGGAGGTGGTGATTCCTCAGAATATGTAATCTCAGTTCAAAGTGCAGCACAAATACGTTCAGTTCTGGATAAGGACAGATACAATTCATATGTGGTGAGTATTCGAGGAGATGATTGGCATGTAGAGGATAAAGATCTTGGAAATCCAAGAATTGATCGTTCCGATTTTAGTTTTACAGTCAATGGAAAAAGGATAAGTTTCGACTGTGCATACATAACCATACATGGTACACCCGGTGAAAACGGGCTTCTCCCTGCCTATTTCGAATTGTTGGGAATACCACATACAACTTGTGGTGTGTTAACTTCTTCATTAACTTTTGATAAACAGGTATGTAAAACCTACCTTCAAACGTATGGGATAAAAATGGCCAAAGGGATTGTTTTCAAAAAAGGTCAGGTAGTAGATGAGGCAATGGTAGTAAATGAATTAGGCCTTCCCGTATTTGTGAAGCCTTCTCATGGAGGATCCAGTTTTGGTGTTTCCAAGGTTGAAAAGAAAGAAGAAATTGCAGTGGCTGTAAAAAAAGCATTTTCTGAAGATAACCATGATGTTTTGGTAGAGGAATTTATTGATGGACGTGAAGTAACATGTGGAATGGTGTGCACTGATGATAAGAAACTTGTACTTCCTGTTACAGAAATTGTAAGTAAGAATGAATTCTTTGATTTTGAGGCAAAATATCAAGGAGCGTCCGACGAAATAACACCTGCCAGAATCTCAGAAGAAGAAACAGAAACATGTCAGGAGCTTACAGCTTATATTAATGATTTACTTAATTGTAAGGGAGTTACGCGTACAGATTTTATGCTTAGAGATGGAGAATTTTATTTTATTGAAATCAATACCATTCCCGGAATGAGTGCTGCAAGTATTGTGCCGCAGCAGGCAGAAGCTATGGGGCTTACAATGACAGATATTTTTACAATGGTAATTGAGGATGTAACGAAATAAATTTCTTCTAGAAAATATTGAATACTAAACTTGCAATAAGTAGGTAAAGAGAGATACCCATTATATCATTAATCGTAGTAATGAATGGCCCTGTAGCCAGAGCAGGATCTATTTTAAAGTGGTTTAGTGCAAGTGGAACAAAAGTTCCGAACATGGAGGCAAATATAATTGCAGAAAATAAAGCAATGCTCACCGTTGCAGTTAGTGCCATTGAGTCACTAAAAAAGAAGAAATTGAAAGCAAACATTAAAGATGAGCAGACTATTCCGGCAATTATTGCTACACCAAGTTCCTTTAGAAGCTTCTTGCCTGTACTTTCCAATCCCAGTGTTTTGTTTGCAAGACCTTGTACAACAATTGAAGACGATTGAACACCCACATTTCCTCCCATAGCAGCAATCAGGGGCAGGAACATTGCGAGGCCTGCATATTCGCTTATCATATCTTCATAATTTGTAATCACCAGTGCACCTAAAATTCCTCCAATTAGACCAATCAGGAGCCAAGGAATACGCGCACGGGTGAGTTGCCATACTTTATCTGATGCTTCAACATCCTCAGTAATACCGGAAATTAATTGGTAGTCTTTATCCGCTTCATCACGGATAAAATCTACAATATCATCAAAAGTAATTTTACCCAGAAGTCTACCCAGATCATCAATGACGGGAGCAGCAACCAGATCGTATTTTTGCATAATTATGGCAACATCCTCAGCTGGGGTATCTACCTTTAAAGAAATAATATCATCAGATGTTATATTGGCAATCTTTTTCTTGGAATGGCTGATAAGCAGTTGTTTCAGTGGTAAGACGCCAATAAGAATGTTATCATCATCAATTACATACACATTGTAGATTTCATCAACATCTTCTGCTTGATGTCTTATTTCATCAATACATCTCGTAACATCCCAGTTACTGTTAACAGCAATGTACTCTTTTGCCATTAAACCACCGGCAGAATCTTCATCGTAATTCAGAAGGTCAACAATGTCACCTGCTTGTTCAATAGCATCAATATGAGAAAGTACTTCCTGCTTTTTTTATTCTGAAAGATCTGCCAGGACATCTGCAGCATCATCAGAGTCCATTTCCTCGATAAACTGCTTTGCAATTACTTCACTGGGTAAGGCTTTTAGAAAACGTTCTCTGTCATCTTCTTCTAGCTCAGCCAGAACATCTGCAGCCTTCTCTTTATCAAGCAATAGATAAAGAAATTTGGCTTGTTCGATATTGAGCTCGTTGTAAATTTCTGCAATATCTGCAGAATGCAGTTCTCCAATTAGCTGAGATGCAGAATTCTTGTCCTGAAGTTCAATAATTTCTTCAAGCTGGGTAATAAATTCTTTTGTCAGTTCGAACTGCATTATTTGTTAGATTTTCCACAAATATGGCAAAATTTTAGTAATCTGAGGCCTGATTTTCTATTTGTTGTGTAATAAAGGCAAATTGCTCAAATTTTAATTGTTCAGGTCTTTTTGTAAATATTTCGTGTTTCCTTGTATGTTCGTTTGCCAGAGACTTTAGTGAATTGGAAAGTGTTTTTCTTCTTTGATTGAATGCCTGTTTTACTACAGTTCTGAATAATTTCTCATTAAAATCAGGCTTATTTTTTTTGTTTTTTAGTCGAATTACCGCTGATTTAACTTTAGGTGGAGGAATAAATACTCCGGGAGATACAGAGAAAAGGTACTCACAAGTAAAATAGGTTTGTAGAAGTACACTAAGTATACCATAGGTTTTTGATCCTGGTGGTGATACAATTCTTTCTGCAACTTCTTTTTGTATCATTACAACCATCTCATCAACCCAAACGACCGAATTCAGAACGTGAAAAAATATTTGTGAAGAAATATTGTAAGGAAGGTTTCCAATGATTGAGAAATTGTTTTCAAATGCATCAGGAAGATTCAATTTAAGAAAATCCTGAAGGATAATTTTATTTTTTTGTTCTGGAAATTTTTCATGGAGAATATCTATTGATTCAGTATCCACATCAAGAATTAAAAGATTTGTTTCTTTTTTGATTAGAAATTGCGTTAAGATTCCTGTTCCAGCTCCAATTTCAATTAAATTATCGGTTTCAGGAGACAATGAATCTACTATTTTTTTGGCTATGT
>PKSZ01000586.1 GCA_002869425.1 Marinilabiliales bacterium | reverse complement strand
TCAGCCAACCGAGAAAAAAGCTGAAGCAACAGAGCCTAATGTAGAAAAAGAAAAGTCTCCTGAAAAGGAAACGAATCAAGATAACAAAGAAGTTAAAGACAATAATTAAAAGGAGGTAAAAGTGTTAAAAACATTTCCTAAAGGCGGTGTTCATCCTCCGGAAAATAAACTTTCGGCAGGACAAAAAATAGAATCACTTGCTATTCCGAAACAGGTATCTATTCCAATATCACAGCACATTGGAGCACCTGCTAAACCTTTGGTAAAAAAAGGTGATGTAGTTAAAACCGGACAGGTTATTGCAGAAAGTGGCGGATTTGTTTCTGCCAATATACACTCTTCTGTTTCAGGTAAGGTAGCCAAAGTAGATGCAATAATGGATGCAAGCGGATATAAACGTCCGGCTGTTATCATTGATGTTGAAGGAGACGAATGGATTGAAACCATTGATCGCAGTGCCGATCTGAAAAAAGATTTCAATCTTGAAGCACAGGATATCGTAAAAAAAGTTCTGGAAGCAGGTATCGTTGGTATGGGTGGTGCAACTTTTCCATCTCATGTTAAACTTTCGATTCCTCCCGGGAAAAAAGCAGATGTTTTAATTCTGAATGGAGTGGAATGTGAACCCTACCTGACTTCAGATGATCAACTGATGCTTGAAAAACCGGAAGAAATCTTAGTCGGAACTCAAATATTAATGAAAGCACTAGGTGTAAATCGTGCCATAATTGGTATTGAGAATAATAAACCGGATTCAATTAAGATCATGACTGATCTTGCAAAGTCATATCAGGGAATTGAAATTCAACCATTGAAAGTACAATACCCACAAGGTGGAGAAAAACAACTGATAAAAGCGGTTATCAATCGTGAAGTTCCTTCAGGAGGTTTACCAATTGATGTTGGAGCTGTAGTACATAATGTTGGTACTACGTTCGCAGTTTATGAAGCGATCCAGAAAAACAAACCTCTCATCGAAAGAGTTGTTACTGTAACTGGAAAATCAGTATCTAAGCCATGTAATCTAATGGTGAGAGTTGGCACTCCTGTTTCTGATCTAATTGAATTTGCAGGTGGTTTACCAGCAGATACCGGAAAGGTTATCAATGGCGGCCCAATGATGGGTAAAGCATTAAATACTGTTGAAATACCAGTAACAAAAGGAACTTCCGGTATTCTTATAATGAATGAAAAAGAAGCTTCCCGGAGAGAAGTTCAAAATTGTATCCGTTGCGCAAAATGTGTTAGTGTTTGCCCAATGGGCTTATCACCTTACCTTATTCAGCAATTAAGCGAGAAGGCAATGTGGGATGAAGTAGAAAGCGAAAAAGCTACAGACTGTATTGAATGTGGCTCCTGCATGTACACTTGTCCTTCAGACAGGCCCCTTCTTGACTATATCAGACTAGGAAAGTCAACTGTTATGAGTATAATTAGAGCTAGACAACAAAAATAGTTTTAGTAATGAGTAAATTATTATCAGTATCACCATCCCCTCACGTAGCTGGAAACTATTCGGTGAAAAAAATTATGTATGGGGTGATTATTGCAATGTTGCCTGCACTCTTCGTTTCAATTTATTATTTTGGACTGGGTGCAATAAAGGTGACACTAATTGCTGTTCTTTCGGCAATTTTCTTCGAATGGTTAATCCAAAAGCTTTTTCTCAAAGGAAAAAGTACCATTGCAGATGGCTCTGCAATAATAACTGGAATGCTATTGGCTTTCAATGTTCCCAGCAACCTTCCCTGCTGGATTATTATTGTTGGTAGTTTTGTTGCTATTGCAGTTGGTAAGATGACATTTGGAGGATTGGGAAATAATCCTTTTAATCCTGCATTGGTAGGTAGGGTTTTCCTTTTGATTTCATTTCCGGTAGATATGACCAGATGGCCCATACCTGAGCCTCTGAAATTCAGCCTAACTGATGCAACAACAGGTGCAACACCACTCGCGATTCTTAAAGAAGGCGTGAAAAATGGAACGCCTGTAGATCAGCTGATGTCTAAGATGCCTGATTACATGGACTACTTTATTGGTCAAATGGGAGGATCTCTTGGTGAAGTTTCGGCCATTGCGCTTATCATTGGAGGAATTTACATGCTGATGAGAAAAATTATCACCTGGCATATACCAGTGTCTATGATAGGTGCTATTGCATTATTCACGGGTATACTATGGTTAGTTGATCCAACACAATATGCAGATCCACTATTCCACCTACTTACGGGAGGTGTATTGCTTGGAGCAATTTTTATGGCAACTGACATGGTAACCTCGCCCATGACGCCAGCAGGTCAGCTGGTGTTTGGTTTGGGCATTGGTATTATAACAGTTGTTATCAGGGTATTTGGAGCATATCCCGAAGGTGTATCATTTGCAATTCTTATTATGAATGCTGTGGTACCTCTATTAAATAAAGCTTTCAAACCTAAACGTTTCGGAGAGGAGGTTAACAATGGCTAAAAAAGAATCTACAATAGTTAATATGGTGCTCACATTGTTTATTATAACATTCGTCGCATCAAGTATTCTGGGTCTTGTGAATGAGGCTACCAAAGAACCTATTCAACTGGCAAAGAAGAAAAACATTACTGAAAAAATTCAAAAAGTTGTCCCAGCGTTTGACAACAATCCAGGTGATGAAAAATACACTTTACCTGCTGTTGATGGATTGGGTGATCTGACATTCTATCCTGCAAAAAAGGGTGGTGAATTGGTTGGTGTTGCAGTAGAAACATTCACAATGCTTGGTTTCTCAGGCAAGATCTCTTTAATGGTTGGAATGTTGCCGGATGGAACAATTCAAAGGATTGAAGTTCTTGAACATAACGAAACACCAGGTCTTGGAGACAAAATGGATACAGAAAAATCAGACTTTCACGTTCAGTTTCAGGGTAAGAATCCTTCAGACTTCAAATTATCCGTTACAAAAGACGGCGGAGATGTGGATGCCATTACAGCATCTACTATCAGCTCAAGAGCATACTGCGACGCTGTTAACAGAGCATATGAAACCTATATGAAAGGAGGTAAAAAATGAGCCAACTTACAAATTTCACAAGAGGAATATTAAAAGAAAACCCAGTTTTTGTACTGCTGTTAGGACTGTGTCCTACATTGGGTGTAACCACTTCAGCAATAAATGGTATAGGAATGGGTCTGGCAACAACATTTGTACTTATAATGTCTAATTTGGTTGTTTCAATTATTAAAAATGTAATTCCCAGTAAAGTTAGAATTCCATCATTTATTGTGGTAATTGCTTCTTTTGTTACAATAGTACAAATGACAATGCAGGCTTACATACCTGCTTTATACAAATCATTGGGATTGTTTATTCCTTTGATTGTTGTTAACTGCGTAATTCTGGGTAGAGCAGAAGCATTTGCTTCTAAAAACGGACTTGTTTCGTCAATACTGGACGGCTTGGGAATGGGAATAGGCTTTACCTTTGCCCTCGGCTTACTGGGTGCAATTCGCGAAGTGCTGGGTAGTGGTGCCATTTTTGGGTTCAAATTTATTGAAGGTGATGCAATGCTGGTTTTTGTACTTGCACCGGGAGCCTTCATTGTGCTTGGCTACCTAATTGCCATTTCTAATAAAGTTCTTAAGAAATAAAAAGTTTAAGCTATGGAATACATTATTATTATAATTTCCGCAATATTTGTTCAGAACATTGTATTGATGAAGTTTCTGGGGATATGTCCTTTTATGGGTGTGTCCAACAAAGTATCTACTGCGGTAGGTATGACAGGAGCTGTTACATTTGTAATGGTTATTGCAACCATAGTAACTTACCTGATTCAGCATTATGTACTGGTTCCTTTTGGAATTGAATATATGCAAACAATATCATTCATTATTGTAATTGCATCTCTAGTGCAAATGGTTGAAATTATTCTTAAAAAAATCAGCCCTTCATTATATCAGGCATTGGGAATTTTCCTTCCCTTAATTACAACCAATTGTGCTGTGCTTGGTGTTGCTGTTATGGCATCCAGCAATGCAGATTTCAATTTGCTTCACAGTGTTGTATTTGCTATCGCAAACGCAATTGGTTTTGGTCTTGCCTTAATCCTATTTGCTGGTTTACGTGAACATCTCGACTTGATTAATGTTCCTAAGGGAATGAAAGGGGTTCCCGCTGCTTTTGTAGTAGCTGGTCTTCTTGCTCTTGCCTTTATGGGATTTTCAGGATTGGTTTAATCAAAAACAATATAAGAGAAAAGGCAGAATCGTATGATTCTGCCTTTTCTCTTTATAAACCAACACTCTCTTATTCACTAACGCTCAAAACATCAGCAAATGCTTTCTTAAATGTATCTTTTGGTAATGCACCCATAGCCATTTGTGGTTGACCATCCTTGGGTATAAATAAAATAGAAGGAATACTTTGAATGCCAAACATACCACTTAGTTCGCTTTCCTGTTCTGTATTCACTTTATATATATTCAACTTACCATTATACTCTTCCTGCAGCTCCTCAAGAATTGGGGCCACCATTTTACATGGAGCACACCAATCAGCATAAAAGTCGATCACTGCTGGAATTTCGCCTTCAAATTTCCAATCTTTGTTTTGCTCAAAGTTAAATACCTTCTCTTTAAATGTCTCTTTTGTTAAATGTTCAATCATGACGTTTCTATTTTAATTTCTAAAGCAAATATAATAATTTATTTTCATATATAGATATCAATATATGTACCAATGTTGAAATTTGTGATTTTTTCCGGTTTTCACATCAAATAATTGTAATTTTGTCATGTCTCGGAAGTATTGTCATGAAAGAACTAGAGAAATATTTATCGCATCCCGTTTTTAAGGTAATAAGTGAAACCATCAGTTCTAAAAACCAACAAGCATTCGTTATAGGTGGTTTTGTTCGGGATATTTTTCTGAACAGACCTTCAAAGGATATTGACATAGTTACAGTTGGAAGTGGAATTGAGCTGGCAGAAGAAGTAGCTCAGAAGATCGATAATTCCATACAAGTTACTGTTTTCAGGAATTTTGGAACAGCTATGTTCAAGTACAAAGACTGGGAAATAGAATTTGTTGGAGCGCGAAAAGAATCTTACAACAGGAATTCAAGGAAGCCCATTGTTGAAAATGGAAGCTTAAAAGACGATCAACTTCGGCGTGATTTCACAATCAATGCATTGGCAATCAGCCTTCATAAAGATAATTATGGAGAATTACTGGATCCTTTTAACGGACTTCAAGACCTAAATGACGGAATAATTCGAACTCCACTTGATACAGATTTAACTTTTTCAGATGATCCCCTCAGGATGATTAGAGCCATTCGCTTTGCCACACAGCTGGATTTTATCATTTGTCAGGAATCCCTGAATGCAATAACCAAAAACAATAAAAGAATAGAGATTGTATCGCATGAAAGAATATCTGATGAGCTTCATAAAATACTCATGAGTAAAAAACCATCAAAAGGCTTTTTCCTTCTTGACAAAACATCTTTACTACCTTATTTTCTTGCGGAACTCCAAAATTTAAAAGGAATAGAAGAAAGAGATGGTAAAGGGCATAAAGACAATTTTTTACATTCATTAAAAGTCTTAGACAATGTGGCTGAAAAAAGCGACAACCTATGGCTAAGGTGGGCTGCCTTACTACACGATATTGGCAAAGCTCCTGTAAAAAAGTTTGAAAAAGGCAAAGGATGGACTTTTCACGGACATGAATTTTTTGGAGCCAAAATGGTACCTAAGATTTTTAAGGAATTAAAATTACCACTTAATTAAAAAATGAAATATGTACAAAAATTGGTTCTATT
>PKSZ01000592.1 GCA_002869425.1 Marinilabiliales bacterium | reverse complement strand
TTATTTGAAGTTTGTTGAATTATACCAAACCCTGATCAATCATTGAATCAGCAACTTTAACGAAACCACCAATGTTGGCACCATTAACATAGTTGATATATCCATCTTCTTCTTTTCCATACTTAACACAAGTCTCATGAATGCTCTTCATGATATTGTTTAATCTTTGATCAACTTCTTCTCTTGTCCAAGAAAGACGTAAGCTATTCTGAGACATTTCAAGACCTGAAGTTGCAACACCACCTGCGTTAGCTGCTTTACCAGGACCATAAAGAATTCTTGCTTTAAGGAAAACTTCTACAGCTTCAGGAGTTGAAGGCATATTTGCACCTTCAGAAACTACAAAACATCCATTGTTTACAAGAACCTGAGCTTCTTCACCGTTGATTTCGTTTTGAGTAGCACAAGGAAGAGCTATATCACACTTAATACCCCATGGTCTTTGACCTTCGTGATATTCACAACCATACTTTTCAGCATACTCTTTGATTCTTCCTCTCTTCACATTCTTAAGTTCCATTACGTAAGCTAATTTCTCAGCATCAATTCCTGCTGGGTCATGTATAAAGCCAGCTGAATCAGAAAGAGTAACACACTTTCCACCAAGTTCAGTTACTTTTTCAACAGCATACTGAGCAACATTACCTGAACCAGAAACAGTAACAGTTTTACCTTTATAACTATCGTTTCTAGTCTTAAGCATTTCTTCTGCAAAATATACAGCGCCATAACCAGTAGCTTCTGGACGAATTAATGATCCACCCCAGTTAAGAGCTTTTCCTGTAAGAACGCCAGTAAATTCGTTTCTAATTCTCTTATATTGACCGAATAGGAAACCAATTTCACGACCACCAACACCGATATCACCAGCAGGTACGTCAGTATTAGGACCAATGTGACGGCATAATTCTGTCATAAAACTTTGACAAAATTTCATCACTTCATTGTCTGATTTTCCTTTTGGATCAAAATCAGAACCACCTTTACCACCACCCATTGGGAGAGTAGTTAATGAGTTTTTGAACACTTGCTCAAAAGCCAAAAATTTAAGTACACCAAGGTTAACAGTTGGGTGAAAACGAAGACCACCTTTGTATGGTCCAATAGCGCTATTCATCTCAATTCTGAAACCCCTGTTCACTTGTACGTTTCCTTTGTCATCTAACCAAGGAATTCTAAACATGATAACTCTTTCAGGTTCTGTAATTCTGTCAAGAATTTTTGCATCCCTGTACTTTGGATTTTCTTCAATATAAGGGATTAATGATTCAGCAACTTCTTGAACTGCCTGATGAAATTCTACTTCGCTAGGATTCTTGGCAATTATTTTAGCCATGAATTCTTTTACTTTTGCTTCCATTCACATGAATATTTAATTATTAATAATTATGTTAGTTGTGAAGCAAAAGTATGTAATTATTTTTTTAATAAACAAGTTCTAAAACCTCGCGAATACTTGTTTTACAACAGTATATTATGAAAGTGCCTTATATACATTACCGGGAAGACTTTTGATTAAGGAGTTAAGTTCCATGTTCAACAACAGAACTGAAAGGTCGGCGGCGGAAAAAGATGCTTCACGACATATAAAATCAAAATGTGCCTTTTCTGCATCTGCAATAATTTCCAATACTCTTTTTTCGTCGTGTGTCAGATTATCGAATTTTAGAGACAATTTTTGTTGTTTCGGTTCTTTTTGCCATTGCAGATGATATAGGATATCCTTGTAACTTTCAACTAAATGTGCCTTGTGCGTTTTTATTAATTTATTGCATCCCTGAGAGTATTTTGATGATATATTTCCAGGCAGTGCAAATACTTCTCGATCATATGAGTTTGCAATATCAGCAGTTACCAAAGCACCTCCGGAATTTGCACTTTCAACAACAAGTGTAGCATCAGACAATCCTGCAATAATTCTATTTCTTTTAAGAAAATTCTGTCGTTCAAAAGGATCGAAACTTGAAAATTCAGAAATCAATGCACCCTGTTCAATAATCTGGGCTGCTCGCTTTCTGTGTACTGAAGGATAAAGTGTATTTAGACCATGAGCGAGTACAGCCAAGGTCTGCAAGCCATTATCAAGGGCTGCAACATGAGCTTCTATATCAATTCCATATGCCAACCCACTAACAATAACGGGATCAATTCCCTGAACGGCCAAATCTTTAATTAGTGCATGACAGAAAGTTTTTCCATATTCAGTAGCCTTTCTGGTTCCAACCACACTCACAAAAGCTGTCTTGTTCCAATTAATTTCACCCTTATAATAAAGCAGTACAGGCGAGTCGTAAGTATTTTTTAATCGTAAAGGAAAATCCTTACTCCAATAATCGACGTATTGAATCTCATGTTTATCTATAAAGCTTATTTCAGCCTCTGCCTTTCTTAACAGCTCTTTACTTTTTAACGACTGATGTATTTTAAATCCAAGATTATTATAAGACGATGGCAGTAATTTATAATCTCTAAATACACCTTCAGGAGTACCGCAAATTTCTACCATTTTCCTTGCAAGCACGCATCCAACACCATGAATGCCTGTTAAGGCAATAAGATAAAACAACTGATCTTTATTCACTCCGCTACAATTAAACTTCCTTGTGAAACGAAAGTACTAATTTCGTTTAAAAGAATTTGCTTTTTATTTCTTCTTTTTTTGTCTGCAATAAGACCTGCATTTCGAATTCCACTAGTGTAATATCTTTGAAGCCAGGGGAAAACTGCCAACGCAGCATCAAGAATTGTATAAACTGAAGCAACATAATATGTAAGCACTGCCAACCCTCCAACCAGCACAAAAGAGTTAATTCCATTTCTATATTCACCTGAATACATTTGTCCGGATCCCGGTATAATAGCGCTTAATATTTTGGCAACTACAGGCTTGGGCTTCATTAGGCTCCTTTGATTTTCAAACAAATGCTCAACTTCAGCTATAAGACTGACTGAATCTGCGGGAATAGCCTGAATAAAAAACTTCTTTGCCTGAACGTAATCGTTATTCGCAATTGCACAAATCCCCTCAAGATAGCAAAAGGATGGTGCGTAAAGCTTTTTTATCTCTAAAGGGATACTCGCCAGTTCTACCTTAGCCACTATATAACCTCCAGACAAAATGAAAGATGAAACTTTTCCATAATAAGCCCTTGCTATATTGAATGAGTCTTCGGCTAGAAATATTGCATTGTCATATAGCTGAATTGCATCATAATAATGCTGTTGCATATACTTACAATCTGCCATTTTCAGATAAAAACCATCATCATCATTAGAAGAACTAAATAACAACTCCCGGTTGTATTCATGAAACGCCATTTCATAATTACCCTCACCAAAATACTTATCTGCAAGTGACAATGGATTTTGTTCCTGGGCGAAAGAATGCAGCAGCAGGCAACTAAAAATTATTATAGATATACTCTTCAGCATTATAATACTTTTCCTCTAATAGTCTCTTGTTTCTTCTCTTTGTTCCTTTCCATGTACCCCAAATATTTCCTGAATAAAAGCCTAATGAAACGCCGGCAAATATCCAACCATATGCAGAATCGCTTCCTTTTTTGCTAAAACCCCGATATGATTGCCAGGCATTTGCAGCCACAATCAACAAAGAAACAAATCCATCTTTCCAATCTCCATAATACATTTTACCGGTTCCAGGTATCACAATGGACATAGATGCAGCCAACAATGGGCTTTTCAATTTAACATTTGTAATATCCTCAACTTTCAATTTGATACCCTTTAAAGATTCATCATGCATATTATTTCCTGAATATAAGGAATCGAAATCCTTATACTTTCTTTGCAAAACAAATGAACTAGCCCTTAAAAAATCTTTGGAATATGGATTCCATTGTTTTATCAAAGAGTCAGCTGTTACAAAAGACCTTCTGGACAACATCAGTTTAATATATTCATCTGAAACTCCAGGTTGACATACTTGATTATTCGCCATAAAATCACGTAAAACGCTCTTTCCAAGATCAGGTGATCCAGATATCCTTAATGATTTAAAAAAGTTCATATAAACGGAAGAATCTTTACACCCCATAAACAATGCTCTTTCGTATTCTAAAGCAGCTCGTTTATATTCTTTTGACGAATAAAGATAGTCTGCATACCTTTTTGTATGATTAAGATCATAAATATTCTGAGCTTCACCGTTAAAGGAAAAAAAGATACATATACTAATTATCAGCCACCGGATCATAATACAAACCTGTATTTTTATATTTGGGGTAATTCTTTTCACCAAAAGTATTGCACCTTGAAAGCCTGTCGAGTGCTGTAAAAACACCAATAACAAAGCCATACTTTTCAATCGCGTCTGTAGCATAAACCGAACAAGAAGGGTAAAACTGGCAATGCGAAGCATCTTGTGAGGAAATAAACTTTTTATAGCCTACAAACAATACACTGGTAAAAGCAGGTAATATTTTAGGGCTACAGTTTTTTAGACTATAAGAAATATGTTGTAAATCTTCACTTACAAAAGCATTAGAAAACTGCAATTCAACATCAACAGGAGACTGAGCAAACAGAGCTGCAGCAACAAACATATTAACTAGAAAACTGGTAATGATTTTTCTCACTTATGCTTTCTTATATTTGTTCAGAATTGCAAAAAAATCTTCTCGTTCCTTCTTGGTTAGTGCTGTAATACTCACTGGAGGATACTTTGCCACCCCTTTAGGTGTTTTTTGAAAGAGCGTAACCTCTTCCACGAGTCCTATTGATTTTTTCTGTAAATCATATTTATAGAAACTGGTTTTGGGTATTTCTATTGCGGTTCTTTTCTTGGCAAACAATTGCATAGAGAAAAATCGCATTTCAATCTTACTACTATTATCCGATAAATAAATATAATTTTTCCGTTTCAGAGCATAAAAAATCATAATGAGAAAATAGCCTGCTCCTGCCCCAACTGCCATATGTGTCCGATAGTCGTTAAGCACAGTACCGTCGAAAATCGGCAAAAAAATTATACCTACAATAAGCGTAACAAAAACTACAGGCAAAGTAAACAGTGTCTTTTTTACTTTTTCCAATGTTTTCCTATTATCTACTTCCATTTTTACTATTTTTTCTTCTTTGTTTTTCTTTCTTTAACAACATTAATTCACGACTCATTTGTCCTGCAACTGCAGTATTCTCTTGAGCCCGCCTTATAAGGTAAGGCATCACTGATTCAACAGGACCATATGGCAAATATTTTGCAACATTATATCCCTGAGCTGCTAAATTAAAGGAAATATTATCACTCATACCATACAGTTGTGAAAAAAACACTCTTTTATCATCTTTTTCAATACCCAGATCATTCATTAAATGAATTGCCATATGTATACTTTCCTCATTGTGTGTTCCGCAAAATAAAGACATATTCATTAAATTATTCATAACAAACTTCACTGCTTTATTGAATTCTTTATCTGTCTCCTCTTTGGTTGAATTTATTGGAGATGGATAATTATATTTTTCGGATAAAGCTCTTTCCTTCTCCATATATGCTCCCCGAACAAGCTTAATTCCTAAGAAATATCCCTTTTGATTAGCTTTCTCCAACTCAGCCACCAAAAAACCATATCTATCCCATCGGTACATTTGTAAAGTATTGTATACAATTGCCCTTTCCTTATTGTATTTTTGCATCATTTCATTTACAACCCTATCGACACCATCCTGATAAGCATACTCTTCAGCATCTACTAATATCGGAACACCCTTCTCATGTGCAGAGCGACATAACAAATCTACTCTGCCTTTAAACTTGTCAATCTCTTTTGCTTCACTTACGTTTAGGTCTT
>PKSZ01000596.1 GCA_002869425.1 Marinilabiliales bacterium | reverse complement strand
TTTGCCCTTCTTTAAATGCAGCGCGCGATTTGTCCAAATTTTCAATTGTATTCTCCACTTTACTTGCTTCGTAAGCCATAAAAGAATAATATTTTATACGATCAATACTCTGAAAGGCTTTTGTTTTATCGATTGTTTCAGATATATAGCTTTGTTCAATATCTTTCAAAACGTCTGATAAATAAGATTTAATCCCATCTTGGAATTGCTCTTTTTTTTCCTCAGATCCTTTAGATTGTACTTGAAGATATATGTCTTGTGCTAAATTATCTTTACCTTGCTGATAATAGCGTTTAAATTGGATTAAATCATCATTATTTAGTAAAAATAAAATAGTACCAATAATAAAAATAGCTAAAATTCCAATGAGCGCATACTTGGTCTTTCACGTAAACTTTAAACTTTCTAACTTTTTAGATTTATTTAAAGATTCTTCCGGTTCTTCTGAAATATCTTGGTTAGGTTCATTAGATAGATCTACTTTTTGCCCACAATGATTGCAAAAAATACTTTTATCGGAAATTTCTGTATTACATTTTTTACAAAACATTTAATTTTTCTTCTCACTCCCTTTATTTTCGTATAATGATTTTAAACTACTGAACTAGTCCAAATCCCATTATTAAGATAAAGATGAGGTAGATAATCTGCTATTTCTCCGTCGGCTTATAGATTTATTCGATCTAATATATCTATTAACTTCCCTAATTCCTCTCTTGTAAATGTTACACCCTTACCCATCTTAGAGTGATCAGGCGACCATTCCCGAATATCATACTTGGGGCTTTTTTCATTCCAGCTAATAAGATTAAGTTCTTTTCTCCAACCTTTTGATGATTCTGAAAGAACTCCAAGAGTTTCCTTGATTTCAAATTTGATGTCTGCCATACTATATACCTCCACTTAGCGTATAATCAACGATCCCTAATATTTGACCATTATAAATTCCTATTTTAATATATAATCCTGTTTTTCCTCTGTCTCCTTATCAAACTGAATATCTTCTACATTGACATTACCGCACATTTTTTCAGCTTGTCTCATTACAACTTTGAGTGCATTTTTTGCCTGTTCCGGTGGATAATCATATTTTTTTAATAGTCTTTTTATGATTCTTCTCATGCCTGCCTGGGCGCTCTTTCTTACACTCCAGTCAATGGTAATATTGTTCTTTATGGCAAGAGTTAATTCTTGAGCAATCTTTTTCAGAGTTTCATCGTTCATAAATTCTTTAACAACTTCATCAGCTGTCAATGCATCATAGAAAGCAATTTCATCTTCATTTAGTCCTAGATCCTTTTCTTCTTCTTTTGCTTTTTTCATATCATGGGCCATTCTAATTAGTTCTTCGATAACCTCTGCATTGGTAATGGCTTGATTCCTATATTTATTGAGGGCTTTTTTTAACTTCTCTGAAAACTTTTCAGATTTTACTAGATTTCTTTTTTCCATTGTTTTAATGTTACCCTCTAATAATTTCTTAAGCATTTCTACTGCTAAATTTCTATGTTTCATTACTCTGACTTCGTTCAAAAATTCTTCAGATAAAATTGAAACATCAGGTCTTTTAAGTCCCATTACATCAAAAACATCGATTATATCTTCTGAGATAATTGAACGCTCCAACATTTGATTCACTCTTGCTTCAATTTCTTTTTTTGATTTTTTAACTGTTTCTTTTTCCTTTAGTTTTGCTAAACTTGCTTTAACCGCTTTAAAATAGCTGACTTCCAGTGCCTTTGCTTTCCCATCTTCTGTAGCAGCACATAAGGAGTGGGCTTTAGCCAACTCTATGGCTGTTTTTTTGAACTCTTTCTGCTCTTCCTCCGGTTTTCCAAGGATAAAATCCATACCACCTGTAATGGCTCTAATTCTTTCTACTTGGGATGTACCCATGTATTTAGAGTAATCAAACCCATGCATCATATCTTGAAGTATTTCAAGTTTCTCTAACATAACAGCAATTGCTACTGAGGTATCAATTCCCGTAGTTTTCTTGTCCCCGTCTGTATATTCTTTAAGTGCATTTTTTAAGCTTTCGAGAATTCCCAGGTAATCAACAACTACACCGCCGGATTTATCTTTAAATACTCTGTTTACCCGTGCAATTGCCTGCATCAGATTATGGCCTTTCATAGGCTTGTCAATATACATGGTATGCATAGATGGTACATCAAAGCCCGTAAGCCACATATCCCGAACAATAACGATTTTTAGCTCGTCATTGTTATCTTTCATTCTTTTAGCCAATGTATCTCTTCGCTGTTTTCCACCAACGTGTTTTTGTAATCTTTCGTTGTCCGAGGCACTTCCCGTCATAACTATTTTTATCTTACCTTTATTTACATCATCACTATGCCAGTCGGGTCTTAACTTCACTATTTCGTCATAGAGCTCTACACAAATTCTTCTACTCATACAAACAATCATAGCTTTACCATCTATGGTCTTAGACTTTTCTTCGTAGTGATTTACAATATCTTCAGCAAGTTTTTTCACTCTGTTGGGTGAGCCCACTATGGCTTCTAACCTTGACCATTTGGTCTTATTCTTCTCTCTTTCGAAATCCTCTTGACCTTCTGTTACTTCTTCAAATTCCTTATCTATTTTAATTAGCTCTTCTTCATCGGTTTCCAGCTTAATAATTCTGTTTTCATAATAGATTTTTACAGTGGCTTCATCTTCTACTGCCCGGGTCATATCATAGGTATCTATGTAATGTCCAAAGATAGCGGTTGTAGAACGATCTTCTAAATCAATTGGTGTTCCGGTAAAACCGATAAATGAAGCATTGGGCAGGGCATCTCTTAAGTATTTTGCATAGCCATATTTTACTTCACCTGTTTTTGTATCTGTTTTTGCTTCTAATCCATATTGACTTCTGTGCGCTTCATCGGCTATGATAATCACATTTTTACGATCCGTAAGTACGGGCATTTCTCCTTCTTCAGGCTTGAACTTTTGAATCGTTGTGAAGATAATTCCTCCGGCGGGTCGATCATTTAATAAATCATAAAGACCATTTATTTCTTTAGAATTTTCCTTGGCCTGCTGTTTCTTTTGTTCATCTGTTAGTTTTCGAACATCCGCTTGTTTGGGAGCTTGTCTTAATATATCCTCTGATTTTGCGAAGGTATTAAACAATTGGTCATCCAGGTCATTTCTATCTGTAATGACAACAATGGTTGGATTATTGAGTTCTCTTACTAATCCTGCGGTATAGAAAACCATAGAAAAGCTTTTTCCTGAGCCCTGGGTATGCCAAATGACCCCTATCTTTCTGTCCCCCTCTTCTTTTGTAGCTTCCTTTGTTTTTGCAATGGCTTTTTTAACCGCAAAATACTGGTGGTACGCAGCCAGTATTTTAATGATTGTTTTTTTGTCGCCTATTTTATTTCCTTCTGCATCTTTCTCTTCTTCCTTTGATTCCTGGAATAAGATGAAATTTTGAATAATATCTAAAAGCCGGTGTTTGGCCAACATACCATAAAACAAAACCTCATATTGTGGTTTTGATAATGGCTCAACTGTTTGTCCATCAATGCTTCTCCAATTCATAAATCGTTCTTCATTGGATGTAATGGTGCCGGCCTTGGCATTGATGCCGTCGGATAAAATACAGAAGGCATTGTAGTTAAACAAGGAGGGAATGTCTTTTTTGTAGGTTTGAATTTGATAATAGGCTTTTTCAATGCCTACATTCTCGTCACTGGCCGACTTAAGTTCAATTACCACTAATGGAATCCCATTAACAAATAAAATTAAGTCCGGTCTTCTTTCTTCATTTTCAATAATTGTAAATTGATTAACTACTAGAAATTGGTTGTTTTCAGCATCATTAAAATCAACAATATAAGCTCGCTTCGTTCTGATAATATCATTTTCTTTATATGATACTTCGATCCCCTCTACCAATAATTTATGGAAATATCTATTGTTTTCTTCTAGCATAGGGCTATTGAAGGTAATGATTTGTCTATAGGCATCCTCTATTGCTTCAGCCGGCAGTTCTCTGTTAATTATATATAAGGCATCTTTTACTCTTTCTTCTAACAGCACTTCCCGATAATCTTTTCGTTCGGGATATTCCCCATCACAGGAGATATCCGGAGCAAACACATAATCGTAGCCCAACTCCTTTAAAATCTCTATGGCAGCTTCTTCTAGATAATCTTCAGTAAAATTTTCAAATAAACTCAAAGCTCCTTCCCCCCTCTCGCTCTTCTTTTATTTAAATAGTTTTTTGAGTAATTTGAAAATATCAAATATCAAAGGATGTTTTGTTATATATTTTGTTGTATGCATATTTCTTAGGATCCCTAATCCATCCCCAACCTCTTGGCATCTTGATTCCGGCTCTATGTACCACTTGTCTTTTGATGCTTGTTCTTGCAGATATTCGTTTCTTTAAACTGGGTTTTCTTATTCCATTTCATGATGCCTCCTCACCTTCATTATCAAGCGATACTCTAATTTCACCTGACATGAGTTTGGGGAGGAGGGTATCTCTAATTATTGATAATCTTCTATTTTCTTTTACAAGACATAAATATTGTTGATCTAGGTTATATGCAACCTTGTTGAACATTTCAATTACAGAGTCACTTGGCTTAACTATAATGATGTTGTTCAATGCATTCTTATTTATTGATCCAAAAACGGTACCTACGCCATTATATATATCTAACTTTTTTTTAAGACTTAGCATTAAATAATACATGTATGAACTATGGCCATTTTTACTTCTTATTGAGCACAACCCTCTACCAATACAACAATCTTCATAGGCAAGATTAATATCCCCCACAGGAGCTCTGACACTCATTAAAACGTCACCTGTTTTTGCCATTTTTTTCGGTTCAGTAGTAAATAGCCTTCTAATTGGAAATCGATCTCCAAAATCAGTTCGACCTTGATAAAAAACTTTACCAGAACCTTCTTCATTGTAGCTGGTTCCTTTAGGCGATTGCCCCATTAAAATATCCGCAATGGCACTAAGATTCACTATATCCCACCCCTTAGGAATCATACCAAGTTCACTTTCAACCATTTCACCACCACTGGATTTATATGGTTCTCCATTCTCATTTGGAAACTCAAAATCTACAAACCAATGTTTAAAAATTGCCTGAGCTATTTCTTCTAGTTTTTTGTTGATTTGGTTGTTAACTTCGATTTTTTCGTCTAGGGTGGAGAGGATTTGAGCAATGGCTTTTTGTTCTTCTAATGGTGGCAAATTAATATCTAAATTCCCAATTACGCTTGATGTTATAGAAGGATATGCTGATGTACTGGTTTCAGCAATAGCCTGTAAATAGGCTATAATATTTTTCTGTGTTAAAAACCTATATAGATACTCCGCATTGACAATATTTTCTTTCGCAGATAATACTGCAAAACCCGTAGAGACAACCATATTTTCTTGTATATTCCTCAAAAGGCCATAATGTTTTTGACTAGGTCTCACTGTTGAAATTAATATATCATTTCTCTTAACTTTCCTTTTTGCCCTACTAGGTATTTTATCTTGTCCAACTACCAATTTTTGCAGTTTAGATATCATACCTTCATTAAGGTTGGCTGTATCCAAATAGTTTATATACTGCCATCTATCTTTTGATGATAAATTACTAGCATTTATATCACATATATCAGTAATTTTAAAACTCATACCCAATACCCCCTAGATTTTTTCTAATTTCCTCCTCCAGGCGTCTGGATTTAGCAAATAACTCTCCTAACTCACTAGTTAATCTCTCCATTTTCTCTTCAAAAGTAATTCCATCATCTTCTGCCTCTTCTATACCAACATATCT
>PKSZ01000344.1 GCA_002869425.1 Marinilabiliales bacterium | reverse complement strand
TTTCAATATTTTTTTGAATATCGTTGATATTGAGTACAATCATGGCAGCTTGTTACAAATGATGCGCGGAAAAACAAACTGCACTGGGATAAGCCGAAAAATCCATTTCAAATAACACCATTATATTTGATTATGCTCGTGTTTTATACAAAACCTTTAACAAATTATTGTTAAATTTGAATCGGTTATATTAACTCATTAAAAACTAACCAAATGAGTGAATCAATATTAAAAGCACTAATGCGGTTGTTTGCAATCATTGCAAACTTCGACAAAGACGACGAAAGCTCGTCTGGTAAAAAAATTGTTGGAGACTACCTCAAGCAACAATTAAATCAGGAACTTGTAGATGAATACTTAGGCCTTTTTGAAGAATACATGGCTGTACATCACAGCAAGAAAGGCAAGAAAAGAATGTCTGCAAACTCAGTTAAAGTACTGATGATTTGTGAACAAATCAACGAAGAACTGCGTCAGGAGCAAAAAGTACTGGTGTTACTACAGCTGCTTGAGTTTATCAACTTTGGCGGACACATTACCGATAATGAAGTTGAATTTGTCAAAACGGTAGCAGATACTTTTAATATTTCACAACAGGAATATGAAGACTGTAAAGCTCTTATTCTGGATAAGTATGACAAAATTCCAAATAAAAGCAACGTCCTTATCATCGACAATAACGAGTTCTTTGATGAAGGTGATATCAAACACATATATAGTGAGAATATCAATGGCCAGATAATCATGCTGCATATTCAAAGTACAAACATGTATGCATTTGGATATGTAGGAGAAGATGAACTATACCTTAACGGTCATATTATTAGCCCTAAAAGAGCTTACATTCTGGTTAAAGGGTCCTCTATACGAAGCCGTAAAATCAATCCTATTTATTATAGCGATATCGTTGGAAAGTTTCTTGAATCAACGGTTAAAACTAAAATATCTTTCATTGCTGAAGAAATTGAATTCAAATTCAAAAACAGTACAAACGGAATCCAGAAATTTAATTTCGTTGAAGAATCCGGTCAGCTTATTGGAGTAATGGGTGGTAGTGGTGCTGGAAAATCAACACTGTTAAATGTCCTCAATGGAAACCTGAAAATCAAAAGTGGTCAGATACGTATCAATGGATATGATCTGTATGACGACAAAGATGAGCTCGAAGGAATCATTGGTTTTGTCCCACAGGATGATCTTTTGATTGAAGAACTTACTGTATATCAAAATCTTTATTATAATGCCAAGCTTTGCTTTGCAGATTATACCAAAGAGCAACTGGATGAAGCAGCATCAAAAGTTCTTCAGGATCTTGAATTATATGAAATACGAAACCTCAAAGTAGGTGGACCCCTGAATAAATTCATTAGTGGTGGACAAAGAAAACGTTTGAATATAGCCCTTGAATTGATCCGTGAACCATCTGTTATGTTTGTTGATGAACCAACTTCTGGCTTATCTTCAAACGACTCAGAAATGGTAATGGACCTTCTTAAAGAACAAGCTCTGAAAGGTAGATTGGTAATCATCAATATTCACCAGCCTTCATCAGATATTTATAAGCTTTTTGATAAGCTTTTAATTATGGACAAAGGCGGTCATGCAGTTTATTATGGTAATCCTGTAGATGCCATAGTATATTTCAAGAAGATGACCAACCATGTTAATGCTGATGAAAGTGAATGCTTGTGTTGCGGTAATGTAAACCCAGAGCAGGTTCTTCAAATACTTGAAGCAAAGGTTGTTGATGAATATGGTAAACTAACGCGTAATCGGAAAATCTCGTCCAAGGAATGGTACAGCTTATATAGAGAAAACCTAGACAAAAAGCCTGAGTCAATTCCTGAAAAGGGAGATATTCCGGAAAGTCATTTTAAAATTCCAGGAAAATTTAAACAATTTAGAATATTCACAGTTCGTGATGTATTATCCAAACTAACAAACAAGCAATATCTTCTGCTGAACTTCCTGGAAGCCCCATTACTTGCTGTAATTTTGGGTTACTTCACCAAGTACATCGCTGGAGATGAATATATATTCAGTGAAAATGAAAACCTCCCGGCTTATATGTTTATGGCAGTAGTGGTTGCACTATTTCTTGGTATGACAGTAAGCGCAGAGGAAATCATCAAAGACAAGAAAATTCTTCAAAGAGAAAGCTTTCTAAACTTAAGTAGATTCAGCTATATCAATTCAAAGGTATTGATAATGTTTGTTATTTCTGCCATACAATCACTCTCATTTGTATTATTGGGAAATCTAATCCTTGGAATTGAAGGACTCACTATAACATATTGGATGGTGCTGTTTTCAACTGCTTGTTTTGCCAATATGCTTGGGCTGAATATCTCCTCAGCTCTAAATTCTGTTGTTACTATTTATATCTTGATTCCTTTCATTCTGGTACCACAGCTTTTATTAAGTGGTGTTATTGTGAAATTCGACAAACTACATAAAAATGTATCTTCATTTGTTTATGTTCCATTTGTTGGCGATATGATGACTTCAAGATGGGCATATGAAGCACTGGCTGTTGCTCAGTTCAAAAACAATAAATACGAAAAACACTTTTTCGATGTTGAACAAAAAATGAGTGAATACGGCTATATAAGTGGAATGTGGCTGCCTGAAATCAAGTCAAAAATTAACAATGTTGAGAAAAATTTCGACAATCCTGAAAAAGCTGAAGAAAACGAAAAAGATCTGCTATTAATCCGAAACGAATTAAAGAGATTAGCAGGTCGCAAAGACCTAAACGGTTTCTGCTGTACAGACGAATTTACAATGGATAAATTCAACTCCAAGTTGGCAAAGAAAGCGAATAACTATCTTGACGAACTCCGTTCTATTTTTAGCAAAAAAACCAATGAATACAGATCGAAAAAGGACGAAATCACCACAAGTCTTATAGACAATATGGAAGGAGGCAAAGACGAATATGTGGAATTGATGAATAATAACCTCAATTACAATCTTCGAGATTTGTTGAGAAACAGACAGGAGTTGAATAAGATTCTTGAAGCAGACAACAGACTTATCCAGCTTACAGACCCGATCTTTAAAATGCCCGAGTCAAACTTCGGAAGAGCACATTTTTATTCTCCTGTAAAAATAATTGGGAATACCAAAATAGATACAACTTGGTTTAATGTAATGGTTATTTGGTTAACTACCATCATTATGTATTTTGTATTGGTATTTGACGGCCTTAGAAAACTTCTTGAATCTTCATGGACCAATAAACTGGCCAATATGTTCAAGAAAAAAGAATAGAGAAAAACATCATTGATAATGTTAAGGTATCCATTCATATGTCTGGATACCTTTTTTCTTTCAATTGTTAATAAATTATTATAAAACCCCTGTTGTAAAGCGCCATTATTAGGTGTTAACATAATATTTTTGCAGATTAGAAATGATAGGAAGATGAAAGATCAGGAAAAAAAAGGCGAAAATACTAAAGAAGAAAACATCGAAAATCATCAGGATATTAAGGATGATTCTTCCAGTATTATTCATATTTCCGGTATGTATAAAGACTGGTTTCTTGATTATGCATCTTACGTAATTCTGGAAAGAGCAGTTCCTCATGTTTATGATGGTTTAAAACCTGTCCACAGAAGGATTTTACATGCTATGAAACGCCTTGATGATGGCAGATACAATAAAGTTGCCAACATCATTGGTCATACTATGCAATTTCATCCCCATGGAGATGCCTCCATTGGTGATGCTCTGGTTCAGCTGGGCCAAAAAGACTTGCTGGTGGACACACAAGGAAACTGGGGAAATATTCTAACGGGTGATAGTGCAGCTGCACCTCGTTATATAGAAGCTCGCTTATCGAAATTTGCACTTGAAGTTGTCTTCAATCCGAAAACGACCTTCTGGAAAGCATCCTACGATGGAAGGAACAAAGAACCAATTGCTCTTCCTGTTAAGTTTCCCCTCTTGCTTGCTCAGGGTGTTGAAGGAATTGCTGTGGGACTATCTTCAAAAATACTACCGCATAATTTTAATGAGCTTATTGATGCTTCTATTTGCATTTTAAAGGATAAAGAATACGAAATTTACCCTGATTTTCCTGGTGGTGGTTATGCCGACTGTTCAAGGTATAACAATGGTTTACGTGGTGGCAAAGTTAGGATTAGAGCAAAAATTGAAAAAAATGACAAAAAAACACTGGTAATCAAAGAATTACCATACGGCAAAACAACAACTTCTCTTATCGATTCTATTATTTCGGCCAACGATAAAGGAAAAATTAAAATCAAAAAAATTGACGATAATACAGCCGAAGAAGTAGAAATATTAATACATCTGAATGCCGGTGTATCTCCTGACAAAACAATCGATGCCCTGTATGCCTTCAACGACTGTGAAATATCAATTTCACCCAATGCTTGCGTTATTGAAGAGGATAAACCTCATTTCCTTAATGTTAAAGAAATTCTTGAAATTGCAACCAACAATACAGTTAACCTCCTAAGACGCGAACTGGAAATCAGAAAAGGAGAACTGGAAGAAAATTGGCATTTCTTAAGCCTTGAAAAGATATTTATCGATAACAAAATTTATCGGGATATTGAAGAAGCTGAAACCCATGAAGATTCTGTAAAAATCATTCATAAAAAACTAAAACCTCATACCAAAAATTTAAAAAGAGAAGTTACGGATGATGATGTTGTTCGGCTAATGGATATTCCAATCAGAAGAATAATAAAGTTTGATAGATTTAAGGCAGAAGAAAACCTCAGGGCAATTGAAGAAGAGATAAAGGACATAGAACATAAAATTGCCAATATCATAGATTTTACAATTAACTATTACAAGGAAATTAAGAAGAAATACGGTAAAGGCAAAGAAAGAAAAACAGAACTCAGAAGCTTTGATAACATTATTGCTACGAAAGTTGTAGCGACCAATGAAAAGCTCTATGTGGATAAAAAAGAAGGGTTTTTTGGAACCGGTCTTAAAAAAGAAGAATACGTCTGTGATTGTTCAGACATAGACGATATAATTGTTTTCCTGAGAAATGGAAAATATATGGTTACGAAAGTAAGCGAGAAATCTTTTGCTGGTAAAGATATTATTCACATTGCTGTTTTTAAAAAGAATGACAAACGAACAATTTACCATACTGTTTACAGAGATGGAAAGTATGGTAAAGTATACATTAAAAGATTTGCGGTAACAAGTATAACCCGCGATAAAGAATATGATGTAACCAAAGGAACTGACAATTCAAAAATCCTGTATTTCTCTGCCAATCCAAATGGTGAAGCTGAAGTGCTTAAGGTATATCTTAAGCCGAGGCCCAAGCTTAGAAAACTAATTTTTGAATACGATATCGCTGAACTTGCAATAAAAGGAAGGAATTCACAAGGTAATTTACTTTCCCGGCATGAAGTGCATAAAGTTGTGATGAAAGAAAAAGGTGTTAGCACACTGGGTGGACGAAAAATCTGGTTCGATGATGCCGTTTTCCGTTTAAACACAGAAGAAAGAGGCCGCTTCCTTGGTACTTTTAGTGGAACAGACAAAATTTTAGTGGTAACCAAATCTGGTTATTTCAGAACAACATCCTATGAATTGGCGAATCACTATGAAGACGATATTGTTTACATTGAAAAATTAAATGACAATAAAATTTTTACAGCTGTCTATTACGAAGCAGATCAAAATTACATTTACATAAAACGCTTCCAGGTTGAAGACAGCGAAAAAGAACAATCTTTTATTGGCAGTAATGAAGACTCCAAACTCATTCTTATTACAAAACACCCAAAGCCTCTTTTGGAATTAGAGTTTGGTGGCAAACACAGAGAAAAAGAAAACGAAACCATCATCACTGAAGA
>PKSZ01000346.1 GCA_002869425.1 Marinilabiliales bacterium | reverse complement strand
TAATCTTGCAAAAAGTTTCCCCGAATCATTGTAGTCAAACTGAGCAGTCGCATCAGCATCTTCCATTTTCAGAAAAGCAAAAACTGATACTCTTTGTTTGTTTTTCAACCAGAAATAAAAGTATTTATCAATGATTGCAATTTTATTTTTCAACTCTATTTTCGTTCCTGTATTTATCTCAGAAAACCGAGTTGCCTCCTGTGTTTTTTTCACTTTTGGAGTTTTCCTGCTTATGTTTAAACCCGTGAACATAAACGCCAGCAAAACCAGTCCTAATCCAGTAAACCAAAGCACAGGAATTGTTACAGGAATAAAATTTACAACAAAAGGTGAAATCAATCCCAATAAAACAGGAATAGCCATAGCAAACCTTTCAAACCTTCGGATTCTTTTCAAACGATCAGCCATTGATGTTCTGGACTCTTTCAAAAGAATCGACATCTGGTCTGTTAAATTATGCTGAGCTTTTCTGTGCAATTTACCTGTAACAATATTTTCTGCACCACAGGCTTCACATTTTCTTACCAAACCTTTACTGGGAAGTTCAGAAGCACAACACCTGCACAAAGGTAACTGTCCCTCAATGGGAGATAAGATGGGAGCTGCAAGGGAAAAGGATTTCTTTAATTGCAAAAGTACAATATTGTAAATGATATAAGTAAGCAATATTCCATTGGCAAGAATATAAACCAGCCACCAAAGACTTACAGAGTCAAGAACAAATAATTCCTGCTTTTGCAATTTCTCTGATAAAAATGTTCCCCAGGAATTTATCTTTATACCGGATTCAAAATATATCCAGATAAAATATGCTATCACCAGTATCCAAATGCCAAATCCAATCAAGGCGCCTGAGACAGAAAAATCTCTCACAAGCCTGAGGATTTTATCTGTTTTCTGTTTGGCAATATAACTCGACTGCTTTATTGCTTTTTGAATAGAAAAAAATTTATCTTTTATTTCTCCATCAAGCGGATTCGTATCATTACAAGCCTCACAGACAGGATCTCTGGTAAAATCTAACTCCACTAAGGCACCGCAAGTTCTACATTTTGCAACAAGAAAGGTCTTATGTTTTTCCATAAAACTAAAGATTAATCAACATTATCTTCAACTACCCTCTTGATTTAAATAATAATATATAGCTATTGATCCTCCTACCAAAGCCAAAATTCCAACTACAAAAAAGAATATTTTCCAAAAGCTATAAGGTCTCTCTCCCTGCACTTCGCCAGTACTACCATTCACGAGAAAACGGTATACTTTACCATTGTATCTATAAGCACTTATCCATACGGGTAATAATATATGCTTAAAGGTTATCTCTGAAAACTTGATATTGTAGCGATGGATTCTTTGTTTGTCGCCCCCAATATCTTTTCGTATAAGTTCTTTTACCGGCTTATCCACTTCCTTTTTTACCATTTCGAAACCTTCCTTCAGGCCCACTTGATATACTTCAGTTTTGAAACCAGTTATATAAGAGGCTTCAAAATTTACCAACTTAGATAAATCCCAGGGTTCCAGTTTTCTCAAATATTTTATAGGCAAAGTATTACTTGCTATCACCAGGATATCATTAAAGAACTTTCGAACCACTCCACTTGCATACATCCACCGGGTTTTTGTTACTGTTCTGGTTTGGGTTTCACCCTTATCGTTGGTATACTGCTCCTGTTCAGTATAATTATCTCCCCGCTCACCTGAATAACTGGTTGTTGTTTGTGTATCATACGTCCAGTAGGGAATATACATTCCATTGAGCTTTTCTGTTTGTCTGGCTGACTTAGCCAAGCCTGACGGTGCAAACCATAGTTTCTTCAACCAAGTTTTATAAGATGTTTTCGCTTCTTTTCTTGTATTTTGAAAAGGCAGTACAGCCTTTGGCTTTATTACTTTTCCATGAGAACCGTTTTTACTAACGATCGGCGTACCACAAAAGGCACAATCATCAGAAACAATATTTTCTTCCAGTTCAACATCTGCACCACAAGCATCACATTTTACATGAAAAACATCGGTGGCTTCTGCTTCATTTTCCAATTTATCCAGATACTCCGAAAAATCAAGTTCTTCAACCTCATCATTCTGCACCTCAATGGCATTTTCTTTTCCACAATATGGACACACCATAGATGTTTGTCCGGGTTTAAATTCCAGCTTACCACTACACTGTGAACAGATTATCCCCTTAAAAACATTCGTTTGCTCAGTCATCAAAAAAAATTAACAAGTTAAAACCAAATCCATTTTCACATCCAGTTCATCAACAGGAATACTATCCAACAGCTGGAAATCAAAACACACTCCAAGTTTGTAAGCATTTAAATTATGCAGCAATTTATCATAATATGCCTTTCCTCTTCCCATGCGATTATTTTTTAGATCGAAGGCTACTCCCGGAACGATCACTACATCGATATCTTCTGGATTTTTAAAAACAGGTCCTGTTGGTTCTGGAATGCCATAATTCTCTCCTTCAATCATTTTGGCTGTTCCTTTATATTGCTTAAGCTCCAACCTATCTCCAGCAACAGTTGGTAAAATAATTGTTTTGGATCTACTCCATTGTTCAACCATAACATGTGTATATACTTCATCTTTCATAGACCAGTAAAACAATACAGTAGAAGCTTTTACAAAGCTACTATTTACAGATAACTGCTCATGAATTCTATTGGACCTAACCACTTTTTCTTCGAAAGTTAAACTCCGTTTACGTATTTTTATGGCATTACGTATTTGCTGCTTTTCGTCATCTATTCGCATGATAACAATTTAATTTTTATAAATTTAGAAAATATGTCTATGATAAAAAAGGATGAATCTTAAGAAATCTGCATTTTTATCTTATTTGTTGGTTGGTATACAGTTCACCTGCATCGGATTGATTGGTTTTGTTGAAAATGGGTTTCCAAAATCAATATTTAGCTTTATGTCCGAAATTGCAGGAATTGTATTAATGTTTTGGGCCTTTTCAGTAATGACTGTAAAAAATGTACAAGCTTTACCGGACCCAAAAGAGAATGCCCACATGGTATCGAAGGGTCCATACAAACGAATCAGGCATCCAATGTACACATCGATATTCCTAATGATGATACCCATGGTAATCGATTATTTCAACATCTGGAGGCTACTTATACTTATTGTTTTAATAATCAATCAAGTGATAAAGCTAACATATGAAGAGAATATGCTGAAAGAAAAATATCCAAATTACAGCGCTTACATGAAAAAAAGCTCTAGAATTATCCCCTATATTTTTTAATTATTCCTGTTCAGAAAAAAGCCAGACTTCAGAATCATCAGGAGATTCTTCAAGCAATTCACTTATCGTTTTGTTCAATCCGGGATGAACAAACGATGGAGCGATATCTGCAAATGGCATCAAAGTAAAATTGCGTTCATGCAATTTTGGGTGAGGTATTTCCAGGCGATCTGTACTGATTATCTCTGAATTATAAAACAAAATGTCAATATCTATGGTTCTGGGTCCATATCCCATACCAGCCCGTACACGTCCCAATTCACTTTCAATCTTCATAAGAATGACCAATAACTCCTGAGAAGAAAATTCCGTTTCAATTAAAATTACCTGATTAATAAAATTTTTTGCATGATTAAAACCCCAGGGCTTAGCCTCATACAATGGCGATTCCTTAAGAATCATTCCTGCATTCTGATTAATTTTTGTTTTGGCTGCATTCAGAAAACTTAGCCGATTACCCAAATTGCTTCCCAATAGAAGATAAACCCGATTTTTTGTATTCATAAAAATCCCCTGACAAATTTCTTCGAAAATATACAAAATTTATTGTAACTTTTCAAGGCATAAAAACGTCACACTCGCAAATTGTTCTTGAACAATTTTTATGAGAAATAAATTGTAATGTCTAATTAAATGTAATTAAAAAAATGAAAAATTTCCTCAAGTACACACTTGCAACTATTGTCGGTTTCACATTGACGCAAATCATTGGTTTTCTGGTATTTATGGCCATTATTGGTGCTATTGTCGGTTCAGCAGAAGATAAAGTGGTTGATATAAAACCGAACTCCGTTTTAAAAATAACCCTGGATAATCCTGTTACAGAGCGTACCTCAAAGAATCCATTCGAAAACATAAACTGGATGAATATGCAGAGCGAACAAAAACTAGGCTTGAATGACATCCTTAAAAACCTTAAAAACGCTGCAAAAGATGAAAATATTAAAGGTATTTACCTAGAGGTAGATGCTGTTCCTGCGGGTATTGCAACTATACAAGAAATTAGAGAAGCGCTATTAAAATTTAAGGAATCAGGCAAATTCATCATTGCATACAGCGACATGTATTCCCAAACAGCATATTACATGGTTTCAGTAGCAGATAAAATCTACATGAACCCTGAAGGCTTGCTCGAATTAAAGGGCTTGGGTGCAGAAATGATGTTTTTCAAAAATGCACTTGCCAAGCTGGGTGTTGAACCGCAGATTATTCGTCATGGCAAATTTAAAAGTGCCGTAGAACCATTCATGCTTGAAAAAATGAGCGATGCCAATAGAGAGCAAACCATGACTTACCTGCAATCCATATGGGATCATATACTGGATGGTATTTCCAATTCTCGCGGGATCAGTGTATCTGATCTTAATATGTATGCAGACAGCATGAAAATCACCAATGCGCAGGCAGCCGTCGACTATAAGTTATTAGACGGAACAAAATACAAAGATGAAATCATCAGTGAACTTAAAGAATTGAGCGGAACAGCAAATGATAAAGATATTGAATTCATTTCCTTAAGTAAATACACAAACGCGCCTGAAATTAAAGATTACAAAGGCCTTGCAAAAGATAAGATTGCAGTTATTTATGGTACAGGACAAATCGACATGGGTGATGGTAGTACAGAAACCATTGGTTCAGAAGGGTTATCTAAAGCCATAAGAGAAGCCAGAAAAGACAGTAGTATCAAGGCGATTGTACTTAGAGTTAATTCACCAGGAGGAAGCGCCCTGGCAAGTGAAGTTATTTGGAGAGAAATGACTTTAGCCAAAAAAGTTAAGCCTGTAATTGTTTCTATGGGTGATGTAGCTGCATCAGGTGGATACTACATCAGTGCACCTGCAGATGTTATTTTAGCTAATGAAAATACAATTACTGGTTCAATTGGCGTTTTCGGCGTTTTATGGAATGGACAGGAACTGCTAAACGAAAAGCTGGGTGTAACCATTGATGTTGCTAAAACCAATGCACATTCTGATATTGGATCTGTTTACAGAAAAATGACCAACAGCGAAAGAAGTGTAATTCAACACGAAGTTGAAAACGTTTATGATGTTTTCATTGGTCATGTTGCAGAAGGAAGAAAAATGACAAAAGCCGAAGTTGACAGCATTGGACAAGGACGCGTATGGAGTGGCAAAAATGCGATGGATATTGGTCTGATTGATAAATGCGGAGGCATATCAGAAGCAATAGAAATAGCCAAAGAAAAGGCTGGATTGGAGAACTTCAGAGTGGTTGAATTGCCAAAGCTGGAGGATCCAATAGAACAAATGCTTAAAGAATTTACAGGTGAAGCCGAAGCTTCTGTTTTAAAGAAAAATCTTGGTGAATCTTATATCTATTACAAGAGATTACAAAACCTGACAAAAATGAAAGGAATTCAGGCTCGCTTACCGTTTGAAGTTGATATATATTAAACCTGACTTATTGTAAATAAGCAAAGGGAGCATCTCCAGATGTTCCCTTTTTGTTTATTATAATTCCATCAATAAAGTATACTTATCGCTATGTTATAGATTTTTAGTATATTAGATCGAATTTTACACAATATGGTCTACAAAAAAAGTAAATTTCGATGGCTATTATNTATTATTTCCTTTTGCGCTACTCTATGGCTTGGTAGTTTCAATTCGAAACAGACTGTTTGACTATGATATTCTGGAAGCCAGAGAATTTGATATTCCTGTAATTTCAGTAGGTAATATTACAGTTGGTGGCACTGGTAAAACCCCACATGTTGAATACCTCGTAGCATTGCTTAAAGACCATTTTAATGTGGTAACACTTAGCAGGGGTTATAAAAGAAAAACGAAAGGTTTTCTGATTGCAGATAAAGATTCAACCGTTCAGGAAATTGGGGATGAGCCCAAGCAAATAAAAATGAAATTCCCTGATGTTAATGTTACCGTTGACAAAAAAAGGGTAAATGGGATTGAACATATTATTTCTGATAGTTTTCCAGAAAAAGCTGATGTTGTTGTTCTTGATGATGCATACCAACATAGATGGGTTAAGCCGGGAATCAATATTCTGTTGATTGATTACAACAGACCTCTTTCAGAAGATTTTCTTTTACCTGTTGGAACATTACGAGAAAGACCTTTCAGAAAAAACAGGGCCAATATTATTATCATGGCCAAATCACCTGAAAAAATTAAACCCATTGAACAACGAATAATATTAAAAAGGCTAAAGCTCTTTCCGTATCAGTCTTTGTATTTTTCAACATTTAATTATCTTGAGCCCAAACCCATATTTGAAAATTCTGTAAATAATCAGCGCAAAATCACAAAAAAGACTTCCGTATTGCTTATTACAGGAATTGCCTATCCAAAACCTCTAAAAGAATACATACAAACCATGTGTTCCAGAATTGAGCATATTGCTTTCTCTGATCACCATGAATATAAGCAGACTGATATAGAATCTATCAAAGAAGCTTTAGCTGATATCAACGGAAATGACAAACTGATATTAACCACCGAAAAGGATGCTGTTCGATTAGTGGAAAATCAGTATCTTTCGGATGAATTAAAATTGAATTTATTTTATATTCCGATTGCTATTCAATTTTTAAAGGAAGAAGATAAAGTGTTTAACAAACAAATCATTGATTATGTTAGAAAAAATAAAAGAAACCACAGCTTACATAAAATATAAAACAGGATTTGATCCTGAAGTTGGAATTATCCTTGGCACCGGACTTGGAGGGCTTGTTAAAGAAATTGAAATTAAAGAAACGCTACCTTATGACACCATTCCTAACTTTCCTGTTTCCACTGTTGAAGGTCACAGCGGAAAGTTAATTTTTGGTTTACTGGGCGGAAAAAAGGTTGTGGCAATGCAAGGACGTTTCCACTTCTATGAAGGATATGATATTACACAAGTTGTATTTCCTGTTCGCGTAATGAAGTTTCTGGGTATAAAGAAACTGTTTGTTTCCAATGCCAGTGGCGGTGTTAATCCTGATTTTGAAATTGGAGACTTAATGATACTTAATGATCATATAAACTTAATTCCCAATCCATTAATGGGAAAAAACTACAAGGAACTCGGACCAAGATTTCCGGATATGAGCGACACCTATGACAAAACCCTTATTGATCTTGCAAAAGAAATTGCAAAAGAAAACAATATTGTTGTGAAGGAAGGGGTATATACAGCTGTCACCGGACCAACTTTTGAAACACCAGCAGAATATAAATATTACAGAATTATTGGTAGTGATACCGTAGGAATGTCAACAGTTCCAGAAGTAATTACAGCAAGACATATGAATATTCCGTGTTTTGCAATTTCAGTAATTACAGACTTGGGCGTACCTGGTAAAATAGTTGAAGTTTCACACGAAGAAGTTCAGGAAGTTGCCAAAAAATCAGAAACAAAAATGACTTTACTGTTTAAGGAAATATTAAAAAAAATATAGAAACCTTTTAAATTGATTTGCGGTAACTGAAGTTTTCAGTTACCGTTTTTTTATGCATCAAACTCAATCCCAACAAGCAAAATATCATCAATTTGCTCATAACCCTGTTTCCATTCATTAAACCGATTGTCAGTATATTTAAACTGCTCATGTGACTGGATATCAGAAATTTCTGTGAGCATTTTTCTAAACCTCGGAAACATGAATTTTTTACCCTTCTCTCCACCAAACTGTTCAGGGAGGCCATCAGAAAATATAAAAATTCTATCACCTT
>PKSZ01000593.1 GCA_002869425.1 Marinilabiliales bacterium | reverse complement strand
GAAGTTGAAGAAACCTTTCTTACCTTGAAAGAATATGGCTTTGAACGCAAAGAAGAAATGATTGATTATGCTCAAGATGTCATTAGATCTTATAACCAGAGAATTGATAAGGTTGAAGAGAGTGTAGAAAGTAAGGCAAATGAGCTTTCTTCAACTGTAAAAGAAACACTTAACCAAAACATACAAAAAGTTAAAAGTTTGCGTGATAGTTTAAGCATGACCGTTGCCAAGGTAAAACCAGCATCAGAAAAAACCTACATTGAGCTAAAAGGTGAGGTACAAAAAGGTGAAAAAATGCTAAGACAATCATTGGAAAACCTTGAAGAAGAATACCTTAAAAATAGTAAAAAAGAATAAAATCTAAGCTGTTGTAAACAGCATATATACAGTCATACAAGCCATTGGACTATTATTCTATCTTAGCATTTAACTAACAAAATCAATATTTCAATGGCTCTTTTTAAACAACCTTTCAGTGATTATCGCTAATTATAGCTGGCCCTAATAATCAGTCAATTAATAGACTATCAAGCCACTTGCTTATTCTTCCATCCGTGAGATTATCCTGGTTCTTCTGGTCCAAAGCAAGCCCAATAAACATACCATTAATAAAGGCATCTGACTCTATAAAATCATAATTATTATCAATATAAAGTCCTGTTAGATCTGCATGTAATTCAATAAACCGATCAAACAACAATTTCATATCATTTACATAATCATGAGGATATAAAATCTGATCTCCCAATCCAAATAGAGCAACCTTTTTGCCCTTGAAAAGATCTGGTTTTGTCTCTTTTACTTTGTTATGAAATGGTCCCCACTGCTCTCCTGAATAGGCATCAGTCCAATTATCAGCACCAACTGTAGAACCACCAACCAAAAAGGTATCGTAATTGCATAATTCTGAAATATCTGTTTCCGTAATCTCAAATATTGAAACATCTGCATGGCGATCTTTCAATTGATTGTAAATTCTGGTTGCAGCATTTTCTACACTTCCTCCTTTTGGCCAATAAATTATAGCTGTTTTACTCATAGTCATATATTTTATTATTTTCCATAAAAATAAACAAATATTCAATCGATTTATAGCAATCTGTTTTTTATTGCATGTATCCCTGATTTTGAATCCTTTTTCATCAGAAAGATAATTATTTACCCTCTTTTCGATTTATAATTGTTTTAAAAACTACTTCATAATATTAAAAATACAATACCCAAAATTCTCCATAAACAAATTGAATTTTAACAGATATTTCCTTAGAGCTTTTCTGCATAATGTATATATTTATAAGCAAAAGAAAGCTTTCTTGAAATTAATATAAAGTGCATAATATTCTGGCCACACATAGTTTTTCTGGAGTTTAGTGTATGTTTAAAATAATTTTAATGAATACCCAATGAAAAAATCAGATGCAAAAAAAAAGATTATTGAACTAAGAGAAATAATCGAAAAACATAATAACAATTACTATAAACTCAACACACCTACCATAAGTGATTTCGAGTACGATATAATGCTCAATGATCTTATTGAACTTGAAAAAAGATTTCCTTAATTTGCCGATGATAGCTCTCCTTCTGTGCGGGTTGGAAATGATCTGAATCAAAATTTTGAACAAAAAGAGCATAAATATCCTATGCTTTCCCTCGGAAACACCTACTCTTTTGAAGAATTAAAAGATTTTGATGAAAGGATAAAAAAAAATCTAACGGAAGATTACGAATATGTATGCGAATTGAAATACGACGGAACAGCAATTGGAATTACATATATTAACGGAGTTCTAAGCTATGCTGTTACTCGTGGTGACGGACAAAAAGGTGATATTGTTACAAACAACGTTAAAACAATAAAAAGCATACCGCTAAAATTACAAGGAAAAGATTTTCCTGATGAATTTGAAATCAGAGGCGAAATATTTATGCCAAGACCGGTTTTTGAAAAGCTGAATAAACAAAAAGAGGAAAATGGAGAAGCTCCGTTTGCCAATCCCAGAAATGCTGCGTCGGGTGCAATTAAACTACAAAATTCAGCATTGGTGGCACAAAGAAACCTGGATTGTTTCCTATACTATCTGCTTGGTGAAGAACTTCCCTCCGATCTTCATTCTCAAAATCTTGAAAAAGCAAGAAACTGGGGATTTCAAGTTCCAGTAAACATGAAGATCTGTAAAAATATTGACGACGTTTTTCTATTTATTAACCATTGGGATACAGAGCGCAAAAAACTACCCTATGATACTGATGGTATTGTTATTAAAATAAATTCTCTTGACCAGCAAAAAAGACTGGGTTTTACTTCAAAATCACCAAGGTGGGCAATCGCATATAAATATCAAGCTGAACAAGCATTAACGCAGCTAAAATCCATTAGCTACCAGGTGGGCCGTACAGGCGCCATTACGCCTGTTGCTAACCTTGAGCCGGTTACGCTTTCCGGAACAACTGTAAAAAGAGCCTCTCTGCATAACGAAGATCAGATAAAACTGCACGATATAAGAATCAACGATTGGGTTTATGTTGAAAAAGGTGGAGAAATCATTCCTAAAATTGTAGGTGTAGATAAAAGTAAACGCCCAAAAAACATACACCCTATCGAATTTATCAACCACTGCCCTGAGTGCAATACAAAAATCATAAGAAACGAAGGTGAGGCACAGCATTATTGTCCCAATTCGGAAAACTGTCCGCCACAAATTCTTGGAAAAATAGAGCACTTTGTGAGTAGAAAAGCAATGGATATTGCAGGAGCAGAAGCTACGATTGAGCTATTGTTTAAAAATAATCTCATAGCGGATGTATCTGATTTATTTACACTGAAAAAAGAAGATCTTGAAAAACTGGAAAGATTTGGAAGCAAATCCGCTGAAAATTTACTAAACAGCATTGAAAAATCAAAAGAGATTCCTTTTAACAGAGTACTCTACGCTTTGGGAATACGCTATATAGGTGAAACTGTGGCGAAGAAATTAACAACTTCTATGAAAAGTATCGATCAACTGATGAATGCTTCAATTGAAGAATTAACAGAAGTGGACGAAATTGGGAATAAAATAGCCGTCAGTTTACGGGAGTACTTTTCTAACCAGAAAAACATAGAACGAATTGAAAAATTAAAACAAGCTGGACTGCAATTTATTGAAGATAAAAGCTCCCTGCTTTCTGAAAAACTGAAAGGCTTGTCTTTTGTCATTTCAGGCACATTTGAAAAGCACAACAGAGACGAACTCAAAAAACTAATTGATGCGCATAGTGGGAAAAATGTAAGCTCTGTAAGTTCAAAAACAAACTACCTGTTAGCAGGTGAAGGCATTGGTCCCAGTAAGCTTTCCAAAGCTGAAAAGTTATCCGTCCCAATCATTTCAGAACAAGATTTCATCAAAATGATTACCTGAAAATAATCTGAACTTCGATAATATTTTTACTCAACTTATATTACAAATCTTACTAATTTATTTATTATTGTATTGTGAAATGGTTTGCAGGCATAAAGAGGAAAATAGGATATTTCGTACTCAAACGAAAAGTCCAGTCTGTTAAAAGGAAAAAGCAAACTCACAATCTTTATACAGCCAAAACAGTTGGTATATTGTTCGATGCAACCGACGATTCTAATTTTCGGGAAATACGGAACTTGTTCACATCCTTGTCGCAAAGAGGAATACGTACATTTGGACTAGGATACATTGACGCCAAAGAAATTTCTATCAATTATGTTGCTGTCCATGGTTTTCATTTCATTTGCAAAAAAGATTTAACCTGGTACGGCCTTCCAAATTCGCCTACTTCAAATGTTTTTATCAATAGAGAATATGATATTCTCATTGATCTAAATATAAATAATTGTCTACCTTTGGATTTTATAACGGGTATGACAAAAGCCAGTTTTCGGGTTGGTGTTTTTGGGAAGAATGACAAACTTTATGATTTTATGATCGATATTTCTAAAAACAATCGTATTGTGTATCTTATTGAACAGATAAAATATTATTTAACCTTATTAAACAATTAACTTATGTTTTCAAGAAAAGTACAAGGAACAGGTGTAGCATTAATTACTCCTTTCAGAAAAGAAGGAAGTATTGATTTCAATGCTTTAACAAAATTGGTTGAATATGTAACATCCAATGGCGTTAACTATCTGGTTCTAATGGGAACAACTTCCGAAAATCCTGTACTTTCAACTGATGAAAAATCTGCAATCGTATCTCATATTCTTGAAATTAACAATGGTAAATTACCGGTTATACTTGGAATGGGAGGAAACAATACAATTGATTTAAAAAACAATATTGCCAAATATGATTTTACGGGGATCGATGGTATACTGTCGGTTACACCTTATTACAATAAGCCAAATCAAAAAGGACTATATAACCATTTCAAAGTTATTGCCAATGAATGCCCGGTACCTGTAATTTTATATAATGTACCTGGAAGAACCGGAGCGAACCTTACAGCTGAAACTACACTCAAACTGGCTTCAGATTTTGACAATATACTTGCCGTAAAAGAGGCCTCTGGAAATTTAAACCAGATAATGGAAATCATTCAAAATAAACCCAAAAACTTTACGGTTTTATCTGGTGATGACGCATTAACACTTCCCCTAATCAGTATTGGGGTTGAAGGTGTAATATCGGTGGCAGGACAAGCATTCCCAAAACAGTTTACGGAAATGATCAATCTTGCACGAAAAGGAAATTTCAACAGTGCAAAAGAGATTCATTATCAACTTTTTGAGCTAATGAATGCTCTATTTGTAGAAGGCAATCCTGCTGGAGTAAAAGCAGCACTCAACATAATGGGAATTGTTGAAAATCAGGTGAGATTACCTTTGGCTACAGTGAGCAGGGCAACATACAACATAATAAACAAACTGATACAGGAAAATCTTTAAATCTTATTGATCATACTGGCCTGACAAGCAGCGCCAAATCCATTGTCAATATTTACAACACTGACACCAATAGCACAGGAATTTAACATGCCCAATAGGGCTGCGATACCATTAAAGCTTGCGCCATAGCCAATACTGGTAGGTACAGCAATTACAGGAGCATCAACAACACCCCCGACAACGCTGGGTAATGCACCTTCCATTCCCGCAACAACTATCAAAACTTTGGCAGATCGTAAAACTTCCATATTATCCATCAAGCGATGAATTCCAGCAACACCAACATCATATAACCGCTCTACCCTATTTCCAAAAAATTCAGCTGTTATCGCAGCTTCTTCCGCAACAGGAATATCTGATGTTCCTGCAGTAACTATGGCAATTGCCGATTCTGTTATTGGAGGTTGATTATTATGTTGCCAAAAAACCCTTGCTTGTTTATTGATATTTAACCCAGGAAACTGATCCTGTAAAACAGACCAATGATCCTCTTTTACCCTTGTTCCTAGAATGTTCTCACCTTTCTTCAGCATGGCTGAAATAATTCCTGTAATATGGTCTATACTTTTCCCTTCACAAAATATTACCTCAGAAAAACCGGTTCGTTCTCTCCGATGAAAATCAACCTTAGCATATCCTAAATCCTGATATGATAATGCCTTAATTTCCTGTTCTGCTTGATCTCTTGTTATTTTTCCAGCCTCTAAACGCTGCAATATATCTTTAATATTCATTTTCCGGATTCATATAGCCTGTTTGATAACCGGCCAAATTATACAATACTGATTTAAAACCCAAAGTTTTCAATTTCTTATCTATCTCATCCTGTAGCCTTATATCCAAAAACTTATTTCTTTCCTTTACTCCTATTTCAATGATGGCATTCTTATGGAAGTACCTAACCCTAACCAGAAAAAATCCCATTTTCAACAAAATTTCTTCTGCCATCTCAACCATT
>PKSZ01000269.1 GCA_002869425.1 Marinilabiliales bacterium | reverse complement strand
GCCCGCCCATGCATATGCAACAAGTTCCAGAACACTACTATCAGGATTTAATGCGATACAATAGCTGATGAGAGCAACCAATATTACGGCCAGTCGGCTTATGGTAATTAAATGTTTGGATGAAAGTTTTTTTCTTACAATCGTTTTGTAGATATCTTCAGTAACGGACGAACTTGTTACAAGCAATTGGGAATCAGCTGTACTCATAACAGCCGCAAGAATTGCAGCCAGAAGAATACCGGAAAGCCAGGAAGGAGTTAAATTGGTAACCAGATTGATAAATACTCTTTCTTCATCAGCCAGAGGTGCGGAGAAATACTGGTAGCCAATCACTCCAACAATCAGAGCTCCTGATAAGCAGATCAAAACCCAGATTATGGCAATGATTCTTGATTTTTTTACTGCTGAAGCATTTTTTATAGCCATAAAACGAGCGAGGATATGTGGTTGACCAAAATATCCGAGACCCCATGCGGATAGTGATATAATACCGATAATGCTTAGTTTTTCTCCCGTATTGGATGTGAAAATGTTAAGCATCTCCGGACTATCTGTTTTTAAGTCTTTCAAAAAAATATCCCATCCACCGAGGGTTTTTATCCCTATAACAGGAATTAGAACTATAGCAAAAAACATCATGGTTCCCTGTATTAAATCAGTCCAGCTAACTGCGTTAAATCCTCCCAAAAATGTGTAGCTAACAATAATAAGCGCACTAATTGTGAGTGCTGTAGTGTAACTGATTCCAAAAATTTCAGTGAAAAGTTTGGCTCCGGCTACAAACCCCGAAGATGTATAAATCATAAAAAATCCAAGGATCATAAGAGCAGAGAGAATGCGGATTATTTTGTTTTTATCTGAAAATCTTTTTTCGAAAAAATCAGGAAGGGTTAATGAGTTTCCTGAAACTTCAGTGTAAACTCTTAGGGGCTTTGCAATCCACTTCCAGTTAATATATGTGCCAATGGCTAACCCAAGTGCAATCCAGAATGCTTCCATACCTGCAATGTATGCATATCCGGGAAGCCCCATCAAAAGCCAACCACTCATGTCTGAGGCCTGTGCACTCATTGATGCAACCCAGCTGTTCAATCCCCTGCCTGCGAGTAAATAGTCATCCAGACTTTTATTTTTCCTATAGAAGTAAATTCCAATCAAAATCATAACCAGCAAATAGGCTGCAAAAGAAATAATTGTTGATAAGGAGTTATTCTGAATCATTGACATGCTGTTAATATAATCAATTTGAAATAAAATTCTAATTGCTTTGTCCAATTAATTTCATTGTTTATATTTGTTCGCAAATTTACGAACAAATGAATAAGAAAGCAGTATATTCAGAAGAACAAAAGCAACTGGCAAGATATGGTAAAGCTTTATCCAATCCTGTCCGCGTGTATATTCTGGAGCTATTGTCGAAACAATCATGTTGTTATAGTGGAGATTTATCAGAAGTATTACCCATTGCAAAATCAACATTATCACAGCACCTAAAAGAACTTAAAGATGCTGGATTGATACAAGGTGAAATTGAATTACCAAAAGTCCGATATTGCATCAACAAGAAGGATTGGGAGATTGCAAAAAAGTTGTTTGGTGAGTTTTTTAAATAAAATTTTTTAGTAATAATATTCGTATTTTTACGAATAACGAACATGGAGTTATGGAAATTAAAATTTTAGGAACAGGATGTCCAAAGTGTAATACACTGGAGAAAGTAACCCGAGAAGTAATTGCCGATTTGGGAATCGATGCAAATATTACAAAAGTAGATGATATTGTGGAGATTATGGCCTATGGTGTAATGAGAACACCGGGATTGGTAATTGATGATAAGGTTGTGATTTCGGGGCGTGTACCCTCGGTTAATGAATTGAGTAAATTATTAAATAATAAAAATTAAGCTATGAAGTATTTAACAGTTTTTTTAATTGGACTTTTTATGTTATCAGCATTTAGTTCTTGTGATGCGCAACAAAACAAGAAGGTTGAGAATTCAGTTTCTGATAAAGTAGAAGTTTATTATTTCCACTATACTCGTCGTTGTGCTACATGTAATGCAGTAGAAGATGAAACCAAAAAAGCTTTGGAAAAATACTATGCAGATGAATTAAAATCTGGAAAAGTGACTTTTACAAGTGTAAATTTGGATGAGGCAGAAGGAGAGAAAATAGGAGAAAAAATTGGTGTTTCCGGACAAGCTTTAATTATTGTAAAGGGAAGCGATAAAACAGATCTTACCAATGAAGGCTTTATGTTTGCCAGATCTACACCTACTAAATTATATTCCTTGGTAAAAGAAGCAATAGGAAAAATTTCTGAATAATGGAAGAGTTTCTTACGGGGTTATATCTACATTACCAGGATAGTGCCCCGGTACTGGCAGCTTTGTTTTTAGGACTATTAACCGCTATCAGTCCGTGTCCATTGGCTACCAATATAACCGCCATTGGTTTTATCGGTAAGGACATTGATAAAAGATCCAAGGTTTTTTTGAATGGGGTTGTCTATACATTGGGGAGAGGTTTTGCTTATACAGCTCTTGCTTTGATCATTTTTTTCGGAGCAGACAAAATGGACTTTTCTGGTCTTTTTCAAAAGTATGGTGAAAAAGTCATAGGCCCGGTATTGATTATTATTGGCATTTTTATGCTGGGTATAATAAAAATCAATTTTCCTGGATTTGGAAAAATTTCAGAGCGGTTTGAGAAAAAAGGGATGAATAGGTACTGGGATGTTTTTCTATTGGGGATTGTTTTTGCCCTTGCTTTTTGTCCCTATAGTGGCGTGTTATATTTTGGAATGCTTATTCCCATGACAGTTTCGAGCGCGAAAGGTTTGTATTTGCCAATGGTTTTTGCTTTGGCAACAGGAGTTCCGGTTATCATTTTTTCATGGCTGATAGCATACACAGTATCGGGTGTTGGAAAAGTTTATAACAGAATCAAAGCATTTGAAAAATGGTTTAGAAAAGTTGTGGCAGCATTATTTATTCTGGTTGGCATCTACTACATAATTGAGGTTTATTTTGGTGTAAGTATATTTTGAGCGTTATGGAATGGAAGAATGAAATTAGAATCCTCGCATGGATTTTAGTAATATTTACGGCAGCTTATTTTTTGCCATTAGGAAATGAGAGCTTTGAGGTTTCTTTGTTTGCCTCATTGGATTTATTGAAATGGTATGCACAAGAGCATGTTGTTTTATGTCTTTTACCTGCATTCTTTATTGCTGGTGTAATTTCTATATTTGTTAGTCAGGGTGCTGTTTTGAAATATTTTGGGGCCAACGCAAAAAAGTGGGTTTCATATACCATAGCTTCAGTATCTGGTACCATCTTAGCTGTTTGTTCATGTACCATTTTACCATTGTTTAGCAGTATTCATAAAAGAGGAGCCGGTCTTGGTCCTGCAGTGGCATTTTTGTATTCTGGCCCGGCCATTAATATTCTTGCTATTATTTTAACTGCACGAATTCTTGGTTTTGAAATGGGAGTTGCAAGGGTTATAGGTGCAGTTGTGTTTAGTGTTGTTATTGGATTGTTCATGGCTTTAATTTTCAGGAAGGAAGAAAAAAGTAAGGCACAGGAGCAAATGAAGATTGTCTTACCTCCGGAACAAAGACCTCTTTGGAAAACCTCCTTTTTATTCTTCGCATTTGTATTTATATTGATATTTGCCAATTGGGCTAAACCAGAAAGCAATGAGGTAGGTATTTGGTTTCAGATATGGAATTATAAATGGTATATAACTTCATTTTTTGCCATTTTATTGGGATATGCTCTCATACAAATACTAAATGTAAAATGGTGGTTGGTTTTACTTGTTGCGTTGGGAGTGTCAATAACCGCAATTCTTACTGCGAATCCTATGTTGTCAGTTATTGTTGCAATAACAGGAGTTTCAATTATTACTTTAATGGATTTTGGCGAGAATAGAGAGTGGACTTTGTCTTCATGGGATTTTGCCAAACAGATTATGCCTATGTTGGCTTTTGGTGTTGTAATTGCTGGTTTTTTATTGGGTTCAACACATGATAATACTTCAATTCCGGGGATTGTTCCCAATGAATGGATTACCAACCTCGTTGGTGGAAATTCTTTGCTTTCAAATTTTTATGCTTCAATTTTGGGTGCTTTTATGTATTTTGCTACACTTACTGAAGTTCCAATACTTCAGGGTTTGATTTCTGCAGGAATGGGAAAAGGACCTGCATTGGCACTCCTGCTTGCTGGACCTTCCTTGTCTTTGCCCAATATGCTCGTTATTCGTAATGTGTTGGGAACTGTAAAAACATTGGTTTATGTTGCATTGGTTGTCGTGATGGCAACAATTTCAGGTGTGTTGTTTGGCTTGATATAATTGCTTCAGGATAGATATTTTGCCTGTTTTTCAATAGCCATAAAAACAGTTGTTATATCGAATTGTTGGTTTTACGTAGAATTCTTTAGAGTCTAAATATGGATCGGGTCCCCCTATAAATCCTACGCTTGTAGAACGGTTTAATTGATTTTATGTAGAGAATTAAGTAATCAAATAAATAGTTGATTAATATATTTTTAATATAAATATGTTATGAATAACTTTGTGTGTCTAACTTAAAAAAAATAAACGATGAAATCTATTAATTATTTATTGGTATTATTTCTTTTTGCTTTTGCTGCTTGTAACAATACTTCCACAGAGCAGAATATTGAAAGTAACGAGCATAAAGCTGAAGTTACTACAGAACACGAAGCTCATGCAGAGAGTGATGATCCATGTGCACATGCAAAAGAACATGCTGATGGTCATTGGTCATATGAAGGAGAAACAGGTCCTGAATATTGGTCATGTTTGTCTGGAGAGTATAAATCTTGTACAGGTAATCATCAGTCACCTATCGACATTGATGAAGCACTTGAGGAAAAAGACCTTGGTGAACTGGCATTGGATTATGCTGTTACTGATGGTTTGAGTTTTATTAATAACGGACATACAGTACAAGTAAATTTTAAAGGAGATAATAACAAATTAACATTAAATGGAATAGAATATAAGCTAAAACAGTTTCATTTCCATGCTCCCAGTGAACATACTTTTAAAGGTGAAGCTGCAGCCGGTGAGTTGCACATGGTACATGTAAGTGATGATGGTGATATTTCTGTTATCGGAATTATGTTGGAAGAAGGAGAAGAAAATGCAATGCTTGCTACCATTCTGGGAAGTATGCCTACTGAAGTAGATGGTAAAAATGAAATAGCTGCCAGTTTGAATCCAATGGAATTGTTGCCTGAAGATCAGAGTTGTTATACCTACTCTGGATCCTTAACAACACCTCCTTGCTCAGAGGGAGTTAATTGGTTTGTTATGAAAAACAAAGTTACTGTATCAGCTGAACAATTGGCAGCCTTAGAGGGTGCAGTGCCGGAAAATAATGCCAGACCCGTACAGCCACTGAACGATAGAAAAGTTTCTACTATTGAATAGATAAAAAAAAACGTACAAATTTATTTTGGCCGGTAAGTGTGAAGTAATTATAAACTTTATTGCTTACCGGTTTTTCGTTTTGGTAGGTATAACCTGAGTTTTCAGAGGAATCGAACAGGTATAACATTTATACTAAATTTTATAACGCATCAAATTCTTCCTCAAGGTATTTTTGTGTCGTACATTTAAAATTACATATCATGAGAAGAATCATTATTGTATTGGGTTTATTTTTAATAGCAGTTACACCCAAAGCACAGGAAGTTTATGATATTTATACCTTTCAGGATATAGATATTGTATTTGAAGAAAGCAACTGGGATGAAATTCTGGATAACTTAAAATTAGCCGATTCTGATGAAATGCTAATAGGTACAGTAACAATTAATGGTGTTCAGTTTGATAGTG